>QHXA01000030.1:0-11172 GCA_003222755.1 Acidobacteriota bacterium | reverse complement strand
CGGAGCCGACCTCAAACCGGCCATCGTCATTCTCGATCCACCACGCGCCGGCTGCGGCGTAAGGACGGCAGAGCGCATCGTGCAGCTAAGGCCGGAGAAGATTGTTTACATTTCATGCAATCCGACGACGTTTGCGCGAGAGGTCGGGATTCTGGCAAGGAAAGATTATGAATTGCGCCGGCTCGCTCTCGTAGATCAGTTCCCGAACACATATCACATCGAAACCATCGCGTTGTTTAGCCACAAAAAAGCGCAAGATCCACAAAACAGTTTTTGATTCTTTTGTGCCTCTTTGTGGCTGATGTAAGATAACGGCGCCCTTTGCCACTGACGAAAGGTTCGTCCGGTGGCGGTTGCCCTCATTGCGTTAGTTTTCGGAATTTTCCTATCGCCATGTTTGGATCCATTCTCGGTATGGATCTGCCTGCCTCTGGCAATTCTCATTTCATTTGGTAAGCCTTGGTGTGGCCTTATTGCGGTTGCGCTTCTCGGCGCCGGGATTGCATCTCTCGCGCCGGTTCCGCCCGCCGATCCTGCAGACGCAACCGCTACTCGCGTTACAGGCTGGCTCACGAATGCGCCGGCGTGGCGCGGCGTGGGTACTTATCTGGATCTGCGATTGGAAACTATAGACGCGCAGCCGAGCCGCGGTCGGGCAAGGCTGACAGAGTTTCTCGATGATCCGGAACAGCGCCACCTATTCGATGCGTTAAATCTAGGCTCCGGTGATCGGGTAGAGATCGTGGTGAAGTTGCACCGTCCGGGCGTATACCGAGATCCAGGAGTTTTTGATTACCGCCGCCACCTCGAACGGCAAGGGATCTACTGGACCGGCACAATCCGGAACCCCCGCCTGATAACAGTTCTGGATCGAGGCTGGCACGGACCGGATCGAATTAAACGGTGGATACAGGAACGGTTAGAAGCTCCGTTCGCGGACCGGCCGGAGATCCAGGGCCTGGTTCTTGGAATGGTGCTTGGCCGCAAATTTGGTCTAACAGCAAACATTGAGCGACAGTTTCAGGCTGGCGGTCTTTACCACCTGGTCGTGGTGTCGGGTTTCAATCTCGCCGTCGTTGCGGGGACGGCTCTTTGGCTGGCTCGGTGGATCCCGTGCAAGCGACGCACTCGATTGTTGCTGGTACTCGCATCCGCACTGACGTATTCGGCAATGGTCGAAGGCCAGGCTCCAGTTTATCGAGCGGCGCTCGCAGTCATGTTCCTGGTCATTGGAAAACTGTTGGATCGGGGATACGCCGTCCTCAACGCGACGGCAGCAACCGCCTTCTTCCTTTTATTGATCGACCCAACATCGCTTGAAGACTCCAGTTTTCAAATGACGTTTGCTGCCGTACTCGGTGTGGTCGGCATAGGAGCGCCGGCTAGCCAATGGGCGCTCGGTTGGTTGCGCGAAGCATTGAGAGACTTTGACGACGCCTCGAGAGATGGCGACGTCTCGATACCGGCGTCTGACTGGCGCGTCTCCCGGCGGATCTGGTGCGAACAATATGGGCTGCCAAGCTGGATCGTCACTTTTCCATGGAAGCTGATCCTCGTTACCGGAGAGGCGCTGATCGTTTCGCTCGCGGTCGAAATGGTTTTTGTCGTGTTTATGGTGGAGTCCTTTCATCGGTTATCGCCAATCTCCCCTCTGGTCAATGTGCCTGCGGGCATCATCACAGCGATCGTCACACCAGTTGCGTTGCTGCTGATATTCCTGCCTGGACCGATGGCGGCGCTGGCCGCCTGGATCATCACCACTCTCCTTGATATCTTGCTCAAGATGCTGGCTGCCGCGCTCCGGCTTCCCGGCGCGTCGCTGCGTGTGCCTTCCCCTCCCGTTTGGGTCTGGATTCTTTACGCGGGCGCCGCTGGGATTGTTATTCTCGCCATCCACAAACGGTGGCGTCCTGTTGTTGTTTCCGGCATCGCGGCAGTCCTGGGTATCCAACTGGCGATTGCTTTCAAAGACTTCTCACCGATAGGACCGCGGGCAGTAACACTAAATTTCTTGGACGTTGGGCAAGGCGACGCCGCATTGATCGAATTCCCGTCCGGGTATCGGATGCTCGTTGATGGAGGAGGCGTATCGTCCGGCCGCTTCCTCGATCTGCGCGACGAAAGCACATTTTCCATTGGAGAGAATGTCGTTTCGCCGTACTTGTTTTCGCGCGGGATACGCCGGCTCGACGCCGTCGTCTTGACACATGCGCATCACGACCACATGGACGGTTTGTTCAGCGTCATCGAGAACTTTAACGTCGGCGAATTCTGGTTGGGCCGCAATCCGATGATTCCGCGGTATCGCGAATTGATCGAACGCATTCAGGAAAAGCAGATCCCAATCCGCTGGCTGTCCGCGGGCCAAACGGTTGGACCATTCACCGTTCTACATCCACCAGCCAATTGGATTCCAAAGAAAAACGACCAGAACAACGATTCGGTAGTTTTGCTTTTGAGAACTCCTGACGCCACTGCCCTCCTGACTGGCGACATCGAACGAGCTATCCGCGTTCCTGAAGCAGTGGATGTCCTCAAGGTACCTCACCATGGCAGCAAAGGCGTGCGAATCCGGCCAAGAGCGTCTGTTCGGGTTATTTCGGTAGGAGCAAACAATCCTTTCGGGCATCCCCACGAATCGGCCCTGCCGGCGCTTCGTACCGATCGGCTCGGAGCCATAGCTGTCACTTTGGAACATCGCCCTAAAGTAGCGTTGACCGAATTGCGCTGCTCGTGTAAGCTGGGCTTTCTTTTTATGAGCCACTAAGTCACAAAGACCTTAAAAATCTGCGGATTAGTGGCTTTTGTTTTAGGGGGATTATTTTGGTTAGGGTTCCAAAAACGCTTCTGGTCCTGATCTTACCGATGCTGGCGGCATGCAAAACAGCTGCGCCGACCAAGACGGTGAAGATCACTCCTGCGTTTTTGCCTACCGTTCGGCAGCCTGTGCAACCGGTCGCTGCGGAACTTCCGTCAGAACTTTCGCAGGTCAACTTTAGCGATCCAGTCGACCTTGCAATCCTCCAGGCACAGTTTCGGTTCAAAAAGGGCGAAGACCTCTACAGCCAGGGAGTTCTCAAGCAAGCCAGGACGGAATTCGACTCCGCTATTGATCTCATTCTGGAAACGGCTGGAAATTATCCGAACGAAACGCGACTTCAGCGAGAATTGGTGGATGTCGTCGCACGAGTGAACGCCATGGAGTTGGCGGCACTGCGAGAAGGCGATGGTCTGACGGACCAAACCGATCAGCCGGCACCCATTGATGAACTCGAACACGTGGAGACATTTCCCGCTCTAATTGATCCCAAGTTCAAGAAGACCGTCGAAGATGAAGTTCAAGAGATCGCCCATGACTTGCCGATTGAGATCAATGATCGCGTTCTTGGATTCCTTGAGTACTACCAGAATGGCCGTGGCCGCGGTTCGATGGAATTGGGCCTTGAGAGGGTCGGACGTTACCAGCTAATGATTGAGCGCATCCTGAAGGAGGAAGGCGTCCCCCTGGACCTGATCTATCTATGCCAGGCCGAAAGCGCTTTCGAGCCGCGGGCCCTCTCCCGAGCTGCGGCCAAAGGAATGTGGCAGTTCATTTCATCACGCGGAAAAGAATATGGATTGCGCCAGACCTGGTGGGTGGACGAACGATCAGATCCGGAAAAATCCACTCGAGCCGCCGCACGGCATCTCAAAGATCTTTATCAACAGTTTGGGGACTGGTATTTGGCAATGGCCGCCTACAATAGCGGCCCTCTACGGGTTCAACGCGCGCTGGAGAAGACCGGAGCCGATAATTTCTGGACGCTGGCCGAGAAAAAGGCTCTTCCGAAAGAGACAATGAACTACGTCCCAAACATTCTGGCTCTGACAATCATTGGGAAGAACCCATCGAAATACGGGTTCAGCGTTACACCGGTGTCTGCGCTGGAGACAGAGCGGGTCAGCGTCGACAAGCCGACAGATCTGCGTGTGATTGCAAACGCCATCAATATGCCGGTTGAGGATCTGCGTGCCTTAAACAGCCATGTTTTGCGCTGGACAACTCCTCCCGATGATCCGGATTTCCAACTCATCCTGCCCAAAGGCTACGCCGAGAAATTCAACGAAGAGATCGCCTCACTGCCTGAGAGTCAGCGCATTCTTTTTCGAGAGCACGTTGTCCGCAAAGGGGATACGCTTGCGAGCATTGCTAAAAAATACAGCACGACAGTCGTCCAGATCTCCTCTGCGAACACCTTTGGAAAGACACCAGTCCTGAAAGTGGGCCAGTCGTTGGTCATCCCAATCAGCGGAGTTACGCCGCCGCAACTGGCGTCTGCCTCTAGGACCGCCCCTACACGGGACCGGGCAGCAAAGGCCACAGCAACGATGGCCCGATCTGTTTGGTATACGGTTCGGACCGGCGATACCCTCGCCAAGATCGCAGCACACTTCAACACGACTGTCGATAAGCTGAAGTCGTGGAATCATCTCACTTCGACCCGCCTCTCGGTCGGCAAGAAGCTGGTCGTCTCGCCGACGCCCGCTCAGGCCGCTGCCTCCAGTCCCAAGAAAGTGATCCACCACGTGAAACAGGGAGAAACCCTGAACCGGATTGCTACGACTTACAACACTTCCGTGGATGCTATAATTTCTTGGAACGAATCCGAAGACCTCAGTGTCCTTCATCCGGGAGACCGGATTACGATTTTCCTGGGTGATAGCAACTAGGTTATTCCCTCCAACCTTTTGGTTTTACGGGCGTCCAAACTACCCGTGACCATGGAAGCTATATTGAAGAGGACCGCACAACGAGTTCACGAGTCGGAAGACGAGAAACTCCTGATCGAACAGGCGCAAAACGGCGACCGTGAAGCATTTGAGCAACTGGTCCGAAGGCATGACAGGGACATTCTACGACTGGCGTTCCACATGCTGGGAAATCGCGAGGAGGCGCGTGAAGTTTTCCAAGAGACCTTTCTCAAAGCCTATCGATCGCTCGGCCGATTCCGATTCGAATCGAGTTTTTACACCTGGATCTACCGCATCGCGACCAATGTCAGCTTGGATCACCTCCGGAAGCGTCAAACGCTGAAAGAGGAGATCTCCTACGAATCGGATACGGAAATGCATCCGGATCGGCCGGCTCTCAAGGACACTCTGGCCGCCACTACGTACTACAGCAATCCTGAACGCCGGCTTTACGGCAAAGAAGTCGGGCAAAAAATACAAGATGCGCTAAAAACTCTTTCCGAAAAGGAGCGGCTTGTATTTGAATTGAGGCATTACCAGGGCCTCCGCCTCAAAATGATTGGTGAAATTATGGGCAGCACCGAAGAAACCGCGAAGAACTATCTCTTCCGGGCTACTCAGAAATTAAGGGCGTACTTGACGAACGTATGAATGTGAATTGCAAAGATTATCAACACCAAATCACGCTTCTTCTGTACAACGAACTCGACGAACGAACGCGTGGCGAACTCGAATTGCATCTTCGCGAATGTGGAGTTTGCAAGGACGCCTTTGAATCGGAACGCGCGATGCATTCGGTGTTGGCGGAAGACACTCCAAGCTGGGATGTTCCCTCGGATCTGCTCTTGGAATCACGCAAAGCGCTCGCCGACGCATTGGATCGTATGGAGAACAAGCGGTCCTGGTGGCGTATGCCGGCATTTTCCGTGGTCTTTACGCCAATGCGCCTGCTGGAATCGGCGGCGCTCATCACGATGGGACTGGCACTTGGCGTATACGTCAGCAATCAACAAGCGCGAGTTGCGCCGCCCGTTGCTCTCAATTCGTCGGCGAACAGTCAGAGCCCCGCCATTCCCCGGAATGGAACAATTTCTAACCTTCAGGTCATTAATGCGGACCCGTCGACCGGCCAAGTCGAACTCGCGGGCGAAGTTTCCCAGCCGCTGCGTTTCCACGGCAAAATCGAAGATGATACCGTTCGCCAGCTTCTCTTTAGCGCGTTGCGCGATGCAAACAATCCCGGATCCAGACTGAAAGCAGTTGAGGTTCTGTCACAAAAACCAACAGATGAATCGATCGAGGAAGCGTTAATCAATGCTCTTGTCTACGATGACGACCCTGGCGTGCGCATGCGCGCGGTGGAAGGGCTAAAGACGTTCGCTAACGAGCAGCACGTGCGGGCTGCATTCATGCACACCTTGCAAAATGACGAAAATGCCGGAATCCGTATCGCAGCGATTGACGCACTTCTTGCGCGAAACGCAAAAGATCCGGAACTGGCTCAAAAGCTCACAGAGGCGACGAAAAAGGACGACAATCCCTACATCCGTACAAAAGTGCTGCAGTTTGTAGGTTCGACTAAATGATCCGTGCACTTCGTACACTCCGCCGCTCCGCGCTGCTTGCGCTGGCGTTTAGCATGCCGGGTCTCGCAAAGTGTCCGATTTCCGATGGCACGACTCTCGTTGTCCGAGCGGCGGTCGGGGATTTGTACGTCGATACTACCGGCCGGGAACCTGTTGCGGAAATACAAGTCGAGAATAATGCGGTTCAGATTCAAGAAACCTGCGGCAAAGGTGTTGTGGAGTTCACAAGCAATGGGCCAGATTCCATTCGAGGAACCGTTGCCTGGAGGATCGTCACACCCAAGGCGGTAAATCTGGATCTCGTGACCATGGCGGGGAGCATCAACGTTGGCGATGTGGATGGGGACGTGGTTCTCCGCACAGCCGGCGGCTCAGTGACCGCAGGTCACATCAAAGGTAAGGCTGCCATCATTACCCAAGGCGGCTTGATTAAGTCTGGGAATATCGGCGGCGATGCCGAGCTACGTAGCCAGGGCGGGACGCTGGAAGTCGGCGACATCGGTGGCAATGCGGAGTTCCATACAACGGCAGGGGTGATCCGGGCAGGCAATATAGCCGGCTCAGTCACTGCCGACGCCGGCAGAGCCATTTCCATTATCAAGGCTGGTGAAGTAAAGGCGACCACCAACGCCGGCGATATCTCGATCGGCGATGCAGCCCGCATCAATGCAAAGAGTGGCGGTGGAAATATTACGAGCCGCCGCGTTCGCGGGCCTTTTCAGGGTCACACGGAATCCGGCGATATCCGCCTGGACAGCGCCGCTTCCTGGGTCGAGGCTTCAACGCGTGCAGGCAACATCTTCGTCCGCCTTGTGCCAGACAATCTGGATGGCGACCTGCACATGGACCTGCAAGCGGGCGTCGGCGACGTGACCGTATACCTGCCTCAGCGGTTGCGCGCCTCAATTGACGCCACGGTGCAACGGCCGGCATTCCAGGCACAGCAGATTATTTCCGAGTTCCCCTCTGTTCCCACGCGGCCGCCTCAGGGCCTGATTCCGAACAACAAGTTTTATAGCGGCACTCATTCGGAGTCGTTGTTGAACGGCGGTGGAAATAAGATTGTGCTGCATACTGCTTTGGGAAAGATCACGATCCGCAAGAACTAACGCTGTAGCGGCGGTCTATGACCGCCGGCTATGTCGCAACCACGGGATCGTCGGCGATCAGTTCTTTTTTCCACGGACAATGGCGACACGTAACAACTTGGGATCGAGATACGTCTCGGCGGTTCTTTTGACCTGATCTGCAGTGACATTCCGGACGAATCGCTCGTAATTTCCGACAGCCTGAACGTCTTCGCCACCATAAACTGCTCGGGCGTACTCCAGCACTAAGCTGAGGTGTGTCTGTAAGCCGATCTCGTGCTCCCCAATCGTATAGGCAATCGATTTTTTCACTTCATCGGGTGTTACGCCATCCTTGCGCAACCGGTCGATTTCTTTTTCGAGCGACTCTCGAACTTTTGCCTCGTTTTCAGGCGAGAATGCGACGTAGGTATAAATCGCTCCACCCTTTGAAAAGAACGCGTTTTGCGTATGCACGGTATACGCGAGTCCCTGCTTGTCACGAATTGCGTCAAAGAACCTTCCTCCCAGGCCCGAGACAATGTTCTCTAAGACGACGAGCGGGTATCGATCGTTACCGGATCTTGAAACACCAGCAAATCCATATACAAGGGCACTCTGCTGACGCGAAGCGGTTTCGACGGTTTCTTTTGTCTCGGCTTTCAGACTTGGCGCGGGCAGTGAGGCAATCTCGCGCTCGTGCAGATCTTCATTGGTCAGCACGTCTGCGAGCGGCGCAATGAGGCCGGTGCCATTGGTGTCGCCCGCAATCATAATTGTCGGCACGAGTGGCCGCTGATTCGCCTTAAACCATGCCTGGAGATCCTCCTTTGTCAGTGACTGAACGGCCGATTCTGTGCCGATCGGCGGTCGTGCATAGGCATGATCTCCGAACAGCGTCTGCATCAAGAGGCTCACCGGATACGCGAAATTGTTTTCACGAAGTCTTTTTATGCGCGCGAGCTGCAGAATTTTTTCATTTTCGATCTCCTCTTCCTGAAATGTGGGCTGCTGCAGAATCTCCATCAGGATTTCGAGCGCTTGATCTATCTTTCCACTCAGCCCATCGATGACATATCCGAAGAAATCCGCTTCATTGACGATCTCAATGCGTGCGCCGGCATTTTCAAGACGCCGGGCAATATCTTCGGCATTGAATCGCTTAGTGCCGCGAATTGCCGTGCGTAGCATCAACTCCGTAATACCTGCATTCTTGGCCGACTCGTACAGGCGACCCCCGAGATAAAAGATCGCGAACGACACGAGCGGCAACCGGTGATCCTCGACAATATAAACATCCGGGCCCCGAAGGATCGACCGTTTCGTGATCGGCTTCACGAGGTCCTGCACGATACTTTCTCCGCTTGTCGGGATTTCCGCGACGACAGCCAACTCCTGAATAGATCGCTGCTCAATCGCTGCCGATACCTTGTCCAGTACCGCACCACGATATTGTTCCGCACTCCAATTTCGAATGATGGACTCCGGCAAGTATTCAAAAGCGCTGAGATTCTCGAACATCAAATACTTCTTTGCGACGCGTGATACATCGTCAACCGACACCTTTTGAATTGCCGGGATATAGGCGAACGACTTCTTCCAATCTCCCAAGGCTTCGTAGTACGCCAGATCGTGCGCAAGCCCATCCACGGTTTCAAGCGCGTGGTAGTGGTTCTGGGCGATGAGTGCTTTTGCGCGGGCGAGTTGCTCGTTTGTAATGCTGTTCTTTTTGATGTTCTCAATCTCAGCCAGAACCGCCGTTTGGGCCTCCAGCAGTTTGCCTGTTTCGACATCCAGTTCAAAGAAGCCCATATCCGTGAAGGCGAGCAATCTTGCCGAACCGCTCGTAATCAGAGCTTTCTCATCACGGACATATCGATTGAGAACCGAAGCACGGCCTTCGCTCAAAATCGCGGCGAGGACCTCCAAAGCACGGGCGTCATCGGTGAGAACGCCAGACGCGTGGAAACCCAAAGCAATGTGGTTTTGCTCGATGGGACCGCGTTGCGATGCATACCGTAGTTCCTTCTGTTCCGGTTCGGCCGAACCGGAGTCCCGTTCAACCGGCACCTCATCGGCAGGTGCAGTGCCATAGAGTTTCACGATTTCACCGATTGTTTCTTCGATATCCAGTTTCCCTGCAATTGATAGAATGATGTTCGAGGGCCGGTAGTATTTCTTCACGTACGCGAGAATGTCATCGCGCGTGAGCGCCCGCAGTCCTTCAGGTGTGCCAATCCGCCACCGTTTCATCCGATGCTCCCGGAACGCAGTCTCGTAAAGTCTCTCGGAAGCCACGGCAGGAGGATTGTCGAGTTTGCGATTGTTTTCCTGCAGCACGACCTCGATTTCCTTCTTTAATTCGTTGGCGTCATACACAGAATTCCA
Source organism: Acidobacteriota bacterium (assembly GCA_003222755.1). Taxonomy (GTDB): domain Bacteria; phylum Acidobacteriota; class Terriglobia; order 20CM-2-55-15; family 20CM-2-55-15; genus 20CM-2-55-15. The sequence continues at coordinate 1,400 of QHXA01000030.1, read as the reverse complement.
AAGAGCGTCCGCTTGAATCTCGAGCGCTTGCTTCATGTTCTCCGCGGGCACTTCGGTGTGGTAGACGGTGCGATCGTAATACGTGTACGCGTTCAGATAGCCGCCGAGCGCCTGCGTCTGCCGAGCAATCTCGCCGACCGTGTGCTTCGATGTTCCCTTGAAGAACATGTGCTCGATCACATGGGAAATTCCGGAAATGCGATCGTCCTCGTCAAAATAACCGGCTTTGACATAGGTCGTGATGCTCACGAGCGGCACAGCCTGTTGCTCGCGAACGATAACGGTTAGTCCATTTTTCAGGACGACCTTCGTCGCCTGTCCCTGATCCTCTCGAAAAGTGTACGGTTCCACGATTTGCGCCGCCTGAAGAAACAGAATTAATGCCATTAACATAGGTCTATTTTACGGGAACGATCATCGATGTAAGACAGAAATACCCGCAAGGCTCCGGGCGTCTCGAACGAGCCAAGACGCTCGGCCCACTCGATGATGACGGCCGCATTCGGGTCATCGAAGATCTCTTCCAGCCCAAGACCGCCGAGTGCGCCAGTCTCGATTCTGTAGAGATCGACATGGTAAATCTTTATGCGTCCTCCTGAGTACTGGTTGATGATTGTGAACGTTGGGCTTGAAACCTCATCCACGTCCGCGAGTCCGAGACCGTCGGCGAGTCCCTTTGCGAAGATGGTTTTGCCCGTCCCCAGATCCCCATAAAGCAGGATGTGCGCCGGTATCGGGAGAGATTCAGCGAGGTTTTTCGCGAACTCGTACGTTTCTTCTGGGGAGCTTGAAAGCATGTTCGACACTGTAGCGCCGGTCTATTCTTGAGGCTGCGCGCTATCGCGCTGGCGCTTCGCGAACGGCCGGCGATCTCGCATTGAGGATCGGGGGCGGCCATCGACCGCCCCTACAGTGTCCCACGCTTTTGGCAGAAACCGCAGCAGGTCAGTAGCTACCAGAGATTGTTCTCCCAGTTCCTCAGCGGCAAGATCGCCCGCCAGGCCATGCATGTACACAGCAAGACAGAGGCGCTCAATGAATGAGCCCAAATATTCTTGTGCAAGAATGCCTGCAATCATTCCAGTGAGAACGTCGCCTGTGCCGCCCGTGGCCATCCCAGGATTGCCCGTTGGATTGATGTAAACAGAGGCATCAGGCGCCGCGATCACCGTTCGATAGCCTTTCAGTACAACATACGCATTCCGGCGTTTGGCAAAATCGGACGCGACTTCCACACGATTTCCCGTCACATCTGGAACACTCGCCTGAATCAGCCTTGCCATTTCGCCCGGATGCGGCGTCAACACTGCGCCGCCGAGATCGCCTTCAAGTCCGACGAGGGCATTCAACCCGTCGGCATCGATGACCATCTGCGCGCGGCACTCGGAGCCCACTCGGCG
>QHXA01000632.1:1225-4977 GCA_003222755.1 Acidobacteriota bacterium | reverse complement strand
GTCGGCTCCATATTGATTCCGTTCCTGCTGTTGCTGCGGCGCTCGCTGACAGAGACTGACGAGTTCAAAGCAAGAAAGCACCGTCCCGATGTCGCGGAAATCTGGCGTACCGTGATGACCAACTGGCGCTTAATCATCCTGGGCATGATGTTGACGACAACAACGACGGTGACGTTCTATCTGATTACGGCTTACATGCCGACCTACGGAACCAGCGTCCTCCATCTCACCAGCAGCTCCAGCATGCTGGTGACATTGTTCGTAGGCTTCTCGAATTTGTGTTGGCTGCCAAAAGTGGGAAGACGCCCACTACTGCTGTTGTTCTCCACCATAGCGCTGCTCACGCCATATCCCGTCCTGTTGTGGTTAGCGAGTGCGCCGTCGTTCCCGCGGCTGTTGGCTGCAGCGCTGTGGTTATCGATGATTTTCGGCAGCTATAACGGTTCGATGGTCGTTTTCCTAACGGAAATCATGCCTGCCGACGTCCGCGTCTCGGGATTCTCGTTTTCTTACAGCCTGGCAACCGGCATCTTCGGCGGGTTCACTCCTGCGGTCTCGACCTGGCTGATCCACGCAACCGGTAACGCCGCCATGCCCGGCGCGTGGATGGCGCTGGCCGGACTGATGAGTTTGGTTGCAACGTTAGTGCTGACTTCGCGAGGCTTCCAACGCCGAGCGGACGAGAGCCGCCGAACGATAGATGCCGTGCACGAACTTACCGTAGGGCAAAGTTAAGAACAAGCCAAGCACGACACCCAAGTGGATTCTGAGCAGGCCTGCCATCGCATGTGTTTCACGCATCACCAGCAATAGCAGTCCACTCAAGCTCGTCAGGAATAGCAGGGCGATAAACGAAACATCTAGCATGTCCTGCTTTATGTCTACAATGGCCGTGTCGCGATGTCGCTTCAGCCAGTAGAGTCCCACTGGGCCGATCAGCAACCCAATGCCGCCGAGTGTCCCCAGCACGACGGGCACACTGAAATAGGCATGCGGCGCCTGCCATCCAAAGAAAGAGTGGTATGCAGCGGCAACGGCGGTAGACGCCGTACAAAGCAGGAAACCGTAGAACGTCAGATGATGAAACCATCGGCGGGCCTGCGAGTGATGCTGATCCGGATACGTGCATCCCACGCCGTTGCTGTCCAAATTCTTCAGGGAGAGAGCATCATGCGCAGCAGCCAAAAGCACGGCGGGTTGCAAAAGACCAGCCGCGCTTTGTCCTGATTCGCGCCAGAAGCGCAAGAATCCGGCGGCGTGCACAAGGATAACGAACCCGAAAACCACTGCAAAGGCGCCGACCATCACCTCATGCGAGATGACCGCATAGAAATTTGCAGCCGCTGCCGAGCGGGTGCCGGCGAGCAGGGCTGCAACCACCACGCCGACCGCCACAGCCCACCACGTACTCACATCGCGGAACCGCGGCCATGCATACTTCCTATATGATCGGGCACGAATTTCCGCGAGCACTTTGGGCACGTTCACCGCGAACTCGTGCGGTGGCGCGTACTGACACGCGTAATAACACTCGGCGCAGTTATGGCAAAGATTGGCCAGGTAGTTCATGTCGGCTTCGCTGAAAGTCAGCCGGCGCTCCATTGCGGGGAAAACGGCGCAGTAGCCTTCACAGTAGCGGCAGGCATTGCAGATAACCATCAGGCGTTCGCCTTCGGCGATGGGATCAGTAACCTGCTGCACGCGCAGCCTCCCTGCCGGCGATACGGCCAAACACCGCGCCGATGGTCATTCCGAGGCCGGCCAGGTAGCCCTTGCCGAGAATGTTGCCTGCCATGATTTCACCGGCCGCGAAAATGTTGGTGCCTGAGCCGAAGCCTTGCACTTCGGCTCGCTCATTCACTTTCACTCCAAGGTACGTGAACGTAATGCCGGGTCTTAATGGATAGCCGTAAAACGGCGGGCGGTCGATAGCCTGCGCCCAGTGGGATTTCCGTGGGCTGATGCCGTCGGTGCGGCAGTCATCCAGGATCTGGTGATCGAAACTGCCGGGCCGAACCGCCTGATTGAATTTGCAAACAGTGGCCTCGAGCTTCTGGACCGGCAGGCCGAGAGCCGCGGCCAGTTCTTGCACAGTCGCACTGCGGATTGGTGGAAAGACTGACGGCATAAAGCGGCCCATCACTTTCGAATCGATGATGGAGTAGGCGATCTGATCCGGCTGCTGAGCAACGAGACGTCCCCAGATTGCGTAGCGCTTGGGCCAAAGATCTTCACCTTCGTCGTAGAAACGATCGCCTTGCTTGTTCACGACGATGCCGAGTGGGACACAATCGAGGCGTGTGACAATGCCACCATCGAATTTGGGCGCTCGGCCGTCGATGGCGACGGCGTGGCACTGCCGGGGATCACCCACGGATTCGACACCATGGTCCAGCAGCAACTTGAGCACCGTACCCTTGTTATACGGCGTGCCGCGAACGATGAAGTTCCGCGCTGCCTCGCCCCACACTTGCTCCAGCCATTCCAGATTGGCCTCGAAGCCCCCGGCAGCTGCCACAAGAGCCTTGGCGCGGAACTCGGCGGGCTGCCCATTAACTAATATCCTTCCACTTTTAAACTTGCCGTCGTCGAGGTGCAAATCCGTTACTTCGGCATTGTAGAGAATGCGAATGCCTCGGTTCTGGGCTGCGGCATAGTATGCATTCATCAGTGCCTTACCACCGCCCAGGAAGAATGCGTTCGTCCGGCCCAGATGCAGCGTGCCTCCGAGCGGAGGCTGAAAGCGAACGCCATAGGCCTTCATCCACTTCGTTGTTCGCAACGAGTCGCGAATGACCAGCGCTGCCAATGCGTCTGTCGTTTGGCCTTCGGTGACACGTTGCAAATCGTCGAAATATTCGGATTCGGTGTATGCATCCGTCATGCAGCGCAAGTTCCGTGTGTGACGGCTGTTGCCGCCGCGATACTCCACTGGAGCACACTCGAGCACCGTTACCGATGCGCCCGATTCGCGCGCCGTCAACGCAGCGCATAAGCCTGCATTGCCGCCACCCACGACGGCGACATCGGTTTCGATGATCTGTTGCTCCACATTCGCATCGTACCGTACTTTCCGCCCACGCCGGAGGCGTGCAAGCCAAGTTTGTCCATTTTGCGCACGCCGGAGGCGTGCCAGGAAATTAGCCGGGGGTTAAGCGAGCGGGAGCGAGTGCAACCCCCGGTTGTCTGAGACCAAGGCCATCCGCACCCTGAAAGGGTGTCGAGGACTCCCCGCACCCCTGCCGGAGTGCACATTTTCGTCGACTTCGTATCCGGGAGTACGCGCGTAAAAACGTGCGCGTACTCCCGGCTAATTTCCTTGCACCCTTCGGGGTGACCAGATTGCGCATCTATATCAGTCAGGCATGGCGCAAAAAAAGATTCCTTCACGACGGAAATTTCTCAAGAGCGGAATGTTGGCGAGCGCGGCTGCCATGGTTCGGCCGGCCGCGGCGGCTGCGCAACAGGCGGCAAGTGCTCCAGCCGAAGTTGAGGTCCTGACCACCGACAGTTGTGGCTCCGATTACATGGTTGATGTCATCAAATCGCTTGGTTTCGAATACGTGTGCGCAAACCCCGGCTCTAGTTTTCGCGGCATACATGAATCGATCATCAATTACGGCGCCAATCGAAATCCGGAGTTCATCACCAATTGTCATGAAGAGTCGTCGGTGGCCATGGCGCACGGCTACTTCAAGGTAGAAGGCAAACCGATGGCAGTGCTCGCTCACGGTACTGTCGGCCTGCAGCAC
>QHXA01000632.1:579-1154 GCA_003222755.1 Acidobacteriota bacterium | reverse complement strand
GCGATTCGCAGGCCTGCAGAGTGGTACCACGGTGTGCAGGACTGTGCAGGAATGGTTCGCGACTACACCAAGTGGGACGATCAACCCGCCTCGCTAACGCATTTCGGCGAGTCAGCGATTCGAGCCTACAAGATTGCGATGACGCCGCCAATGGCGCCGGTGGTCCTCGTGCTGGACGCGGGACTCCAAGAAAGCCCCATCGAAAGCAAAACTAAACTGCCGATTCCGAAGCTGACGATGCCCATCCCGCCTCAGGGAGAAATGGGCGCCGTCACGGAACTCGCTCGCCTGCTCGTTGCCGCTGAGAGTCCCGTGTTGGTTGCGGACCGCTTGGCGCGGACCCCCGCTGCGATGCCGTTGCTCATCGAACTTGCCGAGACGCTTCAGGCGGCGGTCATCGATCAGGGCGGGCGCATGAATTTCCCCTCACTTCATCCGCTCAATCAGACGCAGCGCGCCGCGGCTGCCATCGGCGAGGCCGACGTTGTGCTTGGTCTGGAGGTGGCGGATTTCTGGGCGACAGTAAACAGTCTGCGAGACCAGTTGCATCGCTCGTCGCGAAAGGTTACGAAGCC
>QHXA01000632.1:0-543 GCA_003222755.1 Acidobacteriota bacterium | reverse complement strand
AGGTCGAACTACCAGGATTTCCGGCGAATGGCCGAAGTCGATCTCGCCCTCGCCGCTGATGGTGAGGCCACGCTGCCCGTGCTGATCGAAGCGGTTAAGCGCCTCGTCACCAGTGATCGCAAACGCGTGTTCCAGCAACGCGGTGCGAAACTCGCCGAAGCAAGTCACACCGCCCGTGAGCGTCTGCGGGAAGCGGCGACGTATGCCTGGGACGCCAGTCCCGTGAGCACGGCGCGTGTGGCGGCCGAGTTGTGGGCGCAAATCAGCAACGAAGATTGGTCTCTGGTTTCGAACTACTATAGCGAGGCTGGGGTTTGGCCTCGCCGGCTGTGGGACTTCAATAAGCCATATCACTGGCCTGGTCACGCCGGTGGCGGTGGCATTGGGTATGGCGCACCATCGTCTGTTGGCGCGGCGCTCGCAAACAAGAAGTACGGCCGCTTCTCGGTAAGCCTCCAGACGGACGGCGATTTGATGTATGCGCCGGGTGTGCTATGGACTGCCGCCCACCACCGCATTCCACTCTTGAGTGTCATGCTCAAC
>QHXA01000640.1 GCA_003222755.1 Acidobacteriota bacterium | reverse complement strand
CGGAATCCGGGCAACCTCGCTTCAATGCGATACGTTCCCGCAGGTAACAGCGGGAAAATGTAATCGCCGTGATCGTCGCTTGTGAACGTCCGCTCGAGACCAGTTTCGATGTTCGTGATCGTCATGAGGACACCAGGCAGCACTGCGCCGGCGGGATCAGTGATGGTTCCGGTTACCGTTGCGGATTGCGAGTAGACCGGCGATGCGGTTGCTGCAATCACCACTGCCGCAAGAACAACGAGAAAGAATTGAAACCTATCGTGCATTTGAACCTCATACTAGCCCGATACTAGCCCGCATTTCTCATGAATTACGACCGGCACCGGCAGTCAGTATGTCGATTCGCATTTACGGCAAAACGGCATCGCAGACAGCCCATGCCTTCCCGCGAACATGATAAGGCGGGTGACATTAGCTTTTAGCACCCTTGCCATCGAATGGTAATGTTATGTTCATGCGCAAAGTTGCTCTGCTCGTTTTCATAACCGCGTTCGGGGCTACGTGGGCGTGTAAATCCGCCCCGCCGGCCGCGCCCGCTGCTTCAGGTATCGACCTGGCGGGAATGGATAAGTCCGTTGCTCCAGGTGACGACTTCAATGCTTACGCGAATGGCGGATGGCTGAAGACGACGCCAATACCTGCGGACAAGGCCAGCTATGGCATCTTTGCCATTCTTGCGGATGAAACTCGTAAGCGGACGGTTTCTCTGATTCAAGATGCCGCAAACAGAGGAGGCAACGCCAGCGAGGAGGCGAGGAAGACCGGCGACTTCTATGCCAGCTTCATGGACGAAGCTGCCATCGAATCGAAAGGCATCACTCCACTTAACCCACAGCTCGAGAAGGTCGCTGCCATCAAGGATCGCCGTGATCTCGCGCGTGCGATCGGTGAGAGCCTTCGCGCCGATGTTGATCCCCTGAATGCGACGAATTTCGAAACCGAGAATCTGTTCGGCGTGTGGTTAACACAAGGCCTAATGGATCCTAACCACAGTTTTCCCTATCTATTGCAAGGCGGACTCGGAATGCCGGACCGTGACTACTACCTCTCCAAGACACCGCATATGGCAGAGCTCCGGACAAAGTACCAGGAGCACATCCTCGCCATGCTGAAGCTCGCGGGCTTTCCGGACCCGGCGGTGAGTGCTTCGCGAATTTTCGCGTTGGAAACGAAAATTGCGGGAATGCACGCTACGCGAGTGGAGTCGGAAGACGTGCACTCAGCGACGTTATGGAAGCAAGAGGAACTTTCGACCAAGGCGCCTGGTCTGGACTGGATAGTTCTTCTTGATGCAGCGGGACTGAAGGACGCACCCGAGTTTATTATTTGGCATCCGAAGGCGGTCACCGGCCTTTCAGCGCTGGCGGCGAAAGAGTCGCTTGATGCGTGGAAAGACTGGCTCACCTTCCATAAGATCGAGCAGGCCGCCAGTTTTCTGCCAAAAGCATTCGTTGATGAGCGTTTCACTTTTTATGGAAAGACGCTCAGCGGAACGCCCGAGTTGCGGCCGCGGTGGCAACGAGGTGTGGACTACACGAGTGCGGCGCTTGGTGAAGTGGTCGGAAAGCTTTACGTCGAGCGCTATTTCCCGCCCGAAACTAAAGCGAAGGTCCAGGCGATGGTCAACGATATCGTGAAGGCGTTTGGCGGAAGAATCGATGCACTCACGTGGATGTCGCCCGACACGAAAGCCAAAGCGAAGGAAAAAGTCAGCACGATAAAAGTCGGCGTCGGGTATCCGGATCGATGGCAGGATTACTCATCGCTCGAGATCATCAAAGGCGATGCGCTCGGCAACGCGCAACGAGCTGAACTGTTCGAGTATCGGCGGCAACTCGCCAAGCTTCACCAGCCGATCGATCGCGGAGAATGGTGGATGACGCCGCAAACCGTGAATGCAGTCAACCTGCCGCTTCAGAATGCGCTGAACTTTCCCGCTGCGATTCTTCAGCCGCCCTATTTTGATCCCGCCGCCGACGCGGCGCACAACTACGGATCCATGGGAGCCATTATCGGGCACGAAATCAGCCACAGCTTCGATGATCAGGGTAGCCAGTTCGATGCACAAGGCCGGCTCGCCGACTGGTGGACCAAAGCGGACCTCGAGCACTTCAAAGCCGCGGCCGAAGCGCTGGCGGCGCAGTTCGATAAATACCGACCGTTTCCGGATCTTGCTGTGAACGGCCACCAGACGCTCAGTGAGAACATCGCTGATGTGGCGGGACTATTGAGCGCCCACGATGCATATCGACTCTCGTTGCAGGGGAAGCCCGATCGCGTCATGGACGGGTTCACCGGCGATCAGCGCTTCTTCATTAGCTATGCCCAAAGCTGGCGCTCGAAAACCCGTGAGGCCGAGCTCCGGCGGCGCATAGCCACCGATGGTCACGCGCCCGACGAATACCGCGCCGACACTGTGCGCAACCTCGACGGCTGGTATGACGCGTTTTCCGTTATGCCCGGCCAAAAATTATACCTTGCGCCATCCGACCGTGTGCGCGTGTGGTAAGGCATGCAGCAGCATCTATCCCTTTTCTTCCAGCAGCCGGCGAAGATAGCGCGCGTAGGTACTCTTGCCTAGCGCCTCTACTAAGCGGACCAACTGGTCCGGGCCGATATAGCCCATGCGGTAAGCGACCTCTTCGGGGCAGGCGATCTTTAAGCCCTGACGTTCCTCGATGGCCTGGACGAAGTTGGACGCGGCGAGTAGCGCTTCGTGCGCGCCGACATCCAGCCAAGCAATGCCGCGCCCAAAG
>QHXA01000639.1 GCA_003222755.1 Acidobacteriota bacterium | reverse complement strand
GGCGGCATTCTCGCCGGCTACACATTTAATCTCAACCGATGGGCTGCGGTTGAGGGCGACTATGGCTTTAGCCGCCACACCGATACATATTCGGGAACTTTTGGAACTTACGGCATTCAAGCAAACCTCCACGAAATAACGGGCGCTTTCCTTCTCCGCTTGCCAATCGCGGTATCCAGAGCACGCCCCTACGCACTTGCCGGAGCCGGCGCTCTGAGATTCAATCCGACTTCCAATCTGGACAGTATGGCTGTGGGTGCCCAGGCCCAGACGAAGGGCGTGTTCCTCTATGGCGGCGGTGTGAATATCGATTTGAAACGAAACATTGGCGTGCGAGCGGAATACCGCGGGATGCTCGTCAAAGTCCCTGACTTCGGTGACGCGTCACTGACGATGAACACGACAACACATCTGGCGCAACCTTCCATAGGCATCTATTACAGGTTTTGATTTCAACGATGAAAAACTTCAAAACTTTTCTCCTCGTAGTTTTGCTTTCCAGCAGCATACCCGCATTCGGCGCAGAGCCCGATTGGGTTGCCAAGTTCCTCAGGCGGTACCGTCCGACACCGAATCCGGTGTCCGCTCCTCCAGCGCCACAACCCAATGCTGCGCTCTTCCAGGGCGCCTCCGTTGCGATCACATTGAGCGACGTGATCCGTTTGATGCTCGCGAATAATCTGAATATCAGCGTTGACCGGCTGCCGCCTCAGATCACCCAGTTCCTGATCGATACTTACTTCCGGCCATTCGATCCTACGCTGCACATCAGCGCTAATGGACAGCACAGCACGACGCAGAGTACTTCACAGCTCAACGGCGCGCCCTCATTGGTCCAGTTGACGCAAAGCTACAACGTCGGTTTTGGGCAGACATTGATGACCGGCACCAGCTACGCCGTGGATTTCATCATGAACCGAAGCTCTACCAATAACGCGTTCGCCTTGTACAACCCCAGTTGGGTTGGGCAGGTCCGCTATTCAATCAGTCAACATCTTCTGCAAAATTGGGGCCGTTTGCCCAGCGATCACTTGATCCGTATCGCCCAAAACAACCATAGGATTTCGGCAAATCAATTTGATCAGCAGATGATGGATTTAGTCGTACAGGCGCAGAACGCTTATTGGGACTATGTCTTCTCACTCGAAGACATCAAAGTGAAAAAACAGTCTGTCGATCTGGCGCAAAAAACTTTGGACAACAGCCGGCAGGAAGTCGAAGTTGGAGTGCTCGCGCCGCTGGATGTCGTTCGAGCCGAAGCGCAAGTGGCGACGATGCAGGATGCGCTAGTTGTCTCAACGTATACCTCGCAACAGGATGAGGACACGTTGAAAAAGATCATTACGAATAGGCTGGACCCAGGCATTCTGCTGGCGAAACTCAGCCCTGTGGAAGCCCTCCGCCTGCCTGATGTTGCAGACGTGATGCCAGTCACCGAAGCCATTCAAATCGCATTGGAGAACCGTCCTGAATTGAGGCAGACGCAACTGGCCTTGCAAAATGCGGCAATCGATGTCGATTTCACGAAAAACCAAATTCTGCCTGTGTTGGATGTCAACGCCACATACGCGCAAAACGGCCTGGGGGGAGTACAACGATTAAGATCCACGTTGGGCGGAAATACAGTCGTTGGCATCGTGCCGGGAGGACTCGGCGATGCCTTCGGTCAACTGTTCGCTTTCGGTTACAACACCTATTCTTTTGGCTTCAATCTCCAGATTCCTTTGTCCAACAAGGCCGAAAGAGCCGACCACGATCGGGCAATCGGCGCAAAAGTAATGGCGACATCGCAGATTGACGCCGTAGCGCAACAAATTGCGCTGGAGGTCCGAAACGCGATGAATCAGGTTGAGATGAACCGCGCGCATATCGAGTCGGCCCAGAAAGCCCGCGAATTTGCGCAACAGACGCTGGACGCAGAGCAACAAAAATATGATCTTGGCGTTTCTACGTTGTTTTTCGTTTTACAAGACCAGACAAATCTCGCAATCGCGCAGACCAATGAAATTCAAGCGATGGTGAACTACACGAAGGCTTTGGTCGGCCTGGACCGAGCAATGGGCCAGACGCTGCTACACAATCACATCGCGCTTGAGAACGGGAATCCGATTGTTAGCGCGAATACGGCAAACTGAGGAATTCGAAGCATGAGGAAAACAGCTTGATACTCCTCGCACCTCGCTGGGGCGCGTGAAATCAAAAACTCGTACCAGGGGTGGCTCGCTTCGCTCGCTCACCCCTGGCTAATTTACTCCCACGCCTCCGGCGTGGAGACCGCTGCCCGGAAGGCTGCACCCACAAGCTCGCCTCCGGCGTGGGAACCGCCTCAATTTTTTCGTTTCAGATTTCTCATGCCGCTTTGTGTTTTTCTATGATCTTGCGAACGACCTTGAGTTCGGCGACGAATCGCTCCGTCTCGCGCCGCCGTGTCTCGTCATCGGGCGCGCGAAGCAGCGATGACGGATGCACCGTCGCCATCACAAATGGCGCTAGCGGTGACGGAACCCACGCGCCGCGTTGCGTGCTGACTTTGAATTGCCGGCCCAGTAGCGCCTGCGCAGCCGTTGCGCCGAGACAGACGATCACGTCTGGCTTCAACACATCGATTTCGGCTTCAATCCATGGTTTGCAAGCGGTGATTTCAATTGAGTTTGGCTTCTTATGAATCCGCCGTTTCCCACGTGGTTCCCATTTGAAATGTTTCACGGCATTCGTGACGTACACCTCTTTCCGGTCAATACCGGCTTCGGCTAACGCTTTGTCGAGAATTTTCCCGGCGGGTCCGACGAATGGATGGCCCTGGATGTCCTCTTGATCGCCGGGTTGCTCGCCGACAAACATGACCCGCGGACGCGGGCCGCCACCTTCTCCAAAAACCGTTTGAGTGCCCGTTTTCCAGAGATCACAAGCGCGGCAATCGGCAGCCGCCGCGCGGAGTTTTGGGACTGTGGGGTTTGGCGGAATTAAAGGAGCGGCGGTA
>QHXA01000638.1:4628-5031 GCA_003222755.1 Acidobacteriota bacterium | reverse complement strand
GAAGGCCTACGCCAGCGTCCCATTCCAGGTCAAAATGCTTTTCCTTTTCGCTGCAATGATCTTTCACTACACGGTCTACAGCAGAGTGACGAAAGCCGGTGAAGGCAAGATAAGCCCGGCATGGAACAAGCTGGCCGCGATCGTCTCGATAATTTTGTGGCTAGGCGTCGGCATAGGCGGCCGCGGAATTGGTTTCCTATAAACAAATGGCGGAACTTGTATTAGGACTCGCGACTTCACACAGCCCGTTGCTTTCGACGCCGCCGGAGCGTTGGGATCTGCTGGCCAAAGCGGATCGCGCAAACCGGCAGCATTATTTTCGCGGACACGTTTACGATTTCGAAACGCTGGTCTGGGAGCGCGCGGTTTTGGCTACTGGACGTGAGGCACCTTCGACTTCTCT
>QHXA01000638.1:1518-4592 GCA_003222755.1 Acidobacteriota bacterium | reverse complement strand
CAATAGGTATAATGTCACCGTGAAAGGCAAAGTGATGTCGGTCTTGCATATTCCCGATGATGTCCTAAGACGGCTCGGCCCCAGCGATCACGATGCACTGATGGAAATCTCGTGCCGGCTCTACGAGACAAACCGCCTAACATTTGATGAAGGCGCTCGCATGGCCGGCATCGATCTGGAGACATTTGCCGCAGCCTGTGCCTCGCGGAAAATCCCGGTGTACTGGTACGAGTCCGAAGATCTCGAATCTGATCTTGATAACCTAAATAAGATGAGATTGTGACGATCGGGCTCGTCGTCTCCGACACTTCTCCGATCCGTGTGCTTCATCACCTTTCCCAACTTCAGCTGCTTGCCGAGTTCTTTGATGAAGTATTGATTCCTCCGGCAGTGGCGCGCGAACTGGAGGCTCGGTCGCGCTTCGCATCTATCTCTGTGGCGGAAGTGCCAAAGTGTCGAATCGAGATGCCCAAAGATGTTGCTGCCATCAAACAGTTGGAAGCGGAACTGCAAAGGGGAGAAGCCGAAGCCATCGTGCTCGCCCGCGAACACGATGCCGCGTTGCTCATTGACGAACGAGCCGGCCGGCTCATTGCGCGGCGCCTGGGTATCAGTCACACCGGCGTTCTCGGGTTGCTTGTGCGAGCCAAACAAAAAGGTTTGATCTCAGACGTACTGCCGCTGGTCTTGCGAGCACGTGACGAGGTGAATTTCTTTGTTTCCGACGCCGTGGTTGACCAGGTTCGACGGTTAGCTGACGAATGAGGTAGATGACTCGGGATGCGTTCCAGCGGGCGGCTCAAACAACAACTTGGATTCCCCGAGTGCCACATTCGGACTTTTTGCCGCGTGGTGAAAGCAAACCGTAGATTGGGGCTGCCTCGCGGAGGTCCGGTTTCAAGAACACGCCCTGAAGGCCGAGGCATCTATATTGGTCAACTCAGCGGATCGGAGACAAAACTCTTAGTCGATGCGGAAGTGGCTGTATGCGTAGCGGCCGGACAGTTGCTCTTCGGTCGAACTGGCACGGGGTGTATTCAACCGGTTCACTTTTGATGCGGCAGATGAGATTTTTCCGGTCTGGTCGCCGGATGGCGTTCGCATGGTGTTCAGTTCGAACCGAAAAACGCGGATACAGAATCTATACCGGAAGTCGGTCACTAACGGTGATGACGAACTGATACTGGAAACGGCGCGCAGCCCAAGTTTGCCACCGATTGGTCGCCTAACGGCCGCTTCCTGCTTTATTTCAGTGTCGAGTCCAAAACGGGCTTTGACGTCTGGACACTGCCACTGGAGGGAGATCGAAAGCCTTTTCCAATCGTCCAGACGAATTTCGATGAACGGCTTGCACAATTTTCTTACGACGGAAATTGGATCGCCTACGAATCGAACGAGTCGGGCCGCTTTGAGATTTACGTCCAGCCATTTGCCGATCCTCAAGCCAAGCGGGGAGGCAGGCTGAGAATTTCCACTAATGGCGGTGCTCAAGTGCGCTGGCGGCGCGACGGCAAGGAGTTATTTTACATCGCGCTCGATGGCCGGCTCATGGCGGTTCCGATCCGATTTGCTTCTGACGGTCACGCCGTTGAACCCGGCGCGTTCGGCGGTAAGTAATCGTCTCTTGATCGCTGCGCCCTATCGGGCTTGCATTCGCTTCGCTCATCCGGCGCTTGGGTCAAAGCGTAATCGTAAGGCCCAGCGGTAAACGGTCTGGAGCGGCCCATCCCAATTCCAGTGCGGAATCGGAGCGGGCGCTGTCCACTCGAGGGTGTTAGCCTTCCACGGGTTCTTCATGGCCTGCGGTCCGCGGAAGAGGCTCCAGATCAAGTTGAAAATGAAAATGAGCTGCGCCGACGCCAGCGCGAATGCGGCGTAGGACACGAACGTATTCCAAAGACACCGTCCGAGCCTGCATACCGAAAAATTCCACGTGAACTGTTCGCCCATGACTTCCACAATTGGCCTGCCCGGCGGTGACGGCCTCCACGCTCTGAACCAATTGCTGTCGCCAAGAGCAAAAAGCGTCACATCGACGCCGAAAATGATGATGCCGACAATAAGCGCGAAGCGCTTTTCCAGGCGCGGCCGAATCCAATATCTCGCCCCGTCACCACCCTTGTCGCCGTAACGAAAGGCGAAATACGCGAGAATGCCCTGAAGTAGGCTGAACAACACGCCAGTGATCACGAGCGTTAGGAGAAAAACTCGATCGATATCACATTCCGGCAGTTTTTCGCAGCTATTGCAGGCCGAGGTCTTTGAGAATTTTCGGATTCTGCTCGTCTACAGCGACCAGTTCATGACAGGCGCCGCAGTCTTGCGTGATCGAATCTCCCGTTTTGGTTACATGCTGTCCGTCGTGGCAGCGGAAGCAGCCCGGGAACTTTTCGTGTCCGGCATTGTTGGGATACGTTCCCCAACTGATGCTCATTTCGGGAAAGACATTTTCGGAAAGAATCATCCGAACTGAAGAAGGCTGCTGTTCCAGGCCTGCCTGCGCTTTCAGTGCCGCTACGACATCGCGCCTCGCAAACGGTCGCGAGCGATCGAGCTTGCCACTGGCGATTGCTTGATCCACAGCAGACTCCGGCGTCTCAAAATCGTGTCCGGAGCGATTGTGACAGTCCATGCAATCCATCCTGCGCGTTGGGCCGCTCGCCAGAGCACCTTCGACAGAGTACGTCTTGCCGGCGGCGATCACCGTACTGATCGTTTGCGGATCCGACCCTGAAGAAATGTATTCAATGTCGAGACCGACATGCGCCTTGTGAATCTTCGTCCCGATCTTCATCAAGAGAACCGTGGTTTTCTCCGTATTCTGCTCGTCGTTATCGTAATGGCGGATCACTTTGAGCTTGTCATCTTGAGGCGTCTCTGGCGAATGGCAATGCTCGCATGTGTCGCGAGCCGGGCGCATGCGATCCATCGCAGGAGCAATCGGGCGGTGATACGTATTCGTAGCAAGCCGAAACAACTGGCGTACACCTGCCAGCTTGTACTGAACGAAGGACGAAGCGCCCCATCCGATGTGACAATCGACGCAAGGAACTCTGGCGTGACGCGAATTCTGA
>QHXA01000638.1:568-1431 GCA_003222755.1 Acidobacteriota bacterium | reverse complement strand
TGCGGTAAGAATGCCCACATTCGCGAGCGTCGCGAAAGCAAATGCCCATGCGAATCGAGTCGCCCTCGGTGCTTCTGCGGCCATGCCCTCGAGCACACGGCGGAAGCCACCGAGCCGGCGCGATGCGAGAAACAAGCCGAGCGGCATGAGAAGGAGACCCAGGACGAATAGTCCCGGCAGGACCAGAAATACAACGATGCCGAAATAAGGATTGTCGACACGCTGAAACAGAAGGACGAGGAACACGACGGCGGAGGCGGTCGTCAGTACGACACCGATGCTCGTCAGCCAGTGGACAACGCTTAGAGAGAGAACAGTCCGGAAGAATGATCTCACTGTGCCTCTGTGTCTCTGTGGTTCAAATGGAAGCCCGGATTATCAGAAGTCTTTCGTCCAGCGAATGGCCAACACATTCGCATTGAAGTTGTCGCCGCGCATGATTTCTTCAATATAGTAAGCGCGCTGCAGGTCGATTGAGAAACGGCCGGGCATCCCGAAATCATAGGCCACGGTGCCGGTCACCATTGGGAATCGCAACGGACCTTGCGTCGGCGGCTCGCCGCTGATTTCTCCGACTCCCGTGGTCCGATCGTAATTTCCGCTGAGACGAATGCTGAATCGCTTTGCAGGGTGCGCATCGATTCCAGCTTGCCAGACGCGGTTCACCGTTTGATCGCGCCACACAGCGGATAAGGGTGCAACGCCCCGAAGGAAAGTAATTGAAGCCGTAGCCAAGAAACTGTCGTAACCAAAACCGCCAAACAGCGCGAGGTGGTCATTCAATGAATACGAGATCGTCGTCGCATTCGTGCGAATCGAATTTCGGAATGCCGTCGCCGAATATTTTCCCGTCCGGAGGATTG
>QHXA01000638.1:0-443 GCA_003222755.1 Acidobacteriota bacterium | reverse complement strand
GAATGGGCGCCGCGAATTTCGATCGCTTGGAACGGAGGGGATCGGTGACATTGTCCTCCAAGACTGTCACGTCGCGTTTCACCAACCGGATTCCCGGGCGCACCAGCAGTTTTCTGCCTGGAGCGAACTCGAGCGACACATCCAATCGATGGAGACCGTATCGCCACATCGAAAGTACCTCACCGGCGGCAGCCGTCGTGGAATCGCGCAGGCTGTCTGCATTGAGAACTCCGTCCTCGGTCAAGCGCGAGTAGCGATAATCGGTGAGCAGGTTCCACGCATCACTGAGCTTGAAGGTGAAACCTTGATCGACGACATGATTCGGCTCCGAAACCTGGGCGCGATCGTTTTCCGAAACGGAGTAGCTTCCTAATGTCGTGCCCGTTATTCGCGCGGTTCCGTTGAAATCGGCGTTCTGCGATACCGGCCCACGATAGCGATAA
>QHXA01000029.1:18192-23574 GCA_003222755.1 Acidobacteriota bacterium | reverse complement strand
TTCGATACCATAGCTGCGATCTGCGGCGCCGGGCTCAACCGTGCGTAGAAAAACGATGCGGTTGTGCGCTTCCTTTACGGCGACGTGGTGATTCTTGATGCCCGGCAAGAGATCCGCCAGCTCTGTAAGTTCGTGATAGTGCGTGGCAAAGATAGTTTTGGCGCGAATATTGGCTTGAATGTGTTCGATGACGGCCCAGGCAATGGATAGCCCGTCGAAAGTGGCGGTACCGCGCCCGATTTCATCGAGAATGATCAAGCTCTTTGGTGTGGCGGAATTGAGAATGATCGCCGTCTCCGTCATCTCAACCATGAAGGTCGAACGCCCGCGCGCCAGGTTATCGGATGCCCCGATTCGTGTGAAGATGCGGTCGACGATTGGGAATCGCATCAGCTGTGCCGGCACAAACGATCCCATTTGCGCGAGGATCACCAACAGCGCATTCTGGCGAAGGAAAGTCGATTTGCCCCCCATATTTGGACCAGTGACGATCAGGATCTGGTCAGTGGAGTCGTTCATGAACAGATCGTTCGGAACGAAGCGGTCCGCTCGGTGCTGTTCCGCTAACGCTTCGATCACGGCATGGCGTCCTTTGCGCACAACGAACTCATCGCCGGTCGAAATCTGCGGACGTGAGTAGTTGAAGCGCTGCGCCGTCGCCGCAAAAGACGCCAGCACATCGAACTCGGCGATCGCGGCTGCGGTTTGACGGATACGCCGCGCTTCTTCGGCAATGCGATTCCGAATCTGCTGGAAGAGGTTCTTTTCGATTTCGAGGATCTTCTCCTCGGCCGTCAAGATCTTCTCTTCATATTCCTTCAGCTCCGGCGTGACAAAGCGCTCCGCTCCTACAAGCGTTTGCTTGCGGTCGTAATCACTTGGAGCCAGGCGGAGATTGGCTTTTGAGATCTCAATGTAATAGCCGAATACCTTGTTGAAGCGGACCTTCAGGGAGCTAATCCCAGTACGTTCGCGTTCACGCGCTTCAACCGAGGCGAGATAGGTCTTGCTGTTCTTGGATAGTGAACGGAGTTCGTCGAGTTCGGGATTGTAACCTTCGCGGATGACCCCACCATCGGCCAGCGCATACGGCGGCTCGTCGCTGATCGACGTGGTCAAGAGTTCACTGACATCCGCGAGCAGATCAAGACGGTCTAGCAATTCCGTAAAACGCCGGGCCTTCAACCGGTTCAATACGGCGCCGATTGCGGGAAGACGAGCGACCGACGCCCGCAACGCCGCCAGCTCGCGAGGACTTGCTGTGCCAATGGTGATCTTACTGAGCAGCCGCTCGAGATCCAACATGCCTTCAAAAGAAGTTCTCGTTTCCTCCAGCGCAACAGCAGAGGCTGTCAGTTCTGCCACGGCATCAAAGCGGCATTCGATTTCGCTGGCGTCGATTGAGGGCCGCACGATCCAATTCCGAAGTAAGCGCGCGCCCATGCCCGTGCGGGTGCGGTTGATCACGCCGAGTAGCGTGTCCTTCGTATCGCCACTCGAGGATTCGAAAAGTTCGAGATTTCGGATGGTGGCGGCGTCGAGTATCAAATAGTCGGCAGATTCGGAATAGCTCAGGCTCGTGATGTGCTCGAGCGTCGTCTTCTGCGTTTGCCGGACGTAATGAATCATCGCGCCGGAAGCACCCACAGCAGCCGACTTTCCGCCGAGGCCGAAGCCATCCAGCGTCGCGGTGCCGAATTGTTCCCGGAGAACGCGGCCAGCGTAATCCATATCGAACAGCCAATCATCGAGTGGGGTTTTCGCGACGTCGTCGGCAATCCGGTTGAGCATGCTCTTCATTTTTTCGGGAAAGAGCACTTCACGGGGGGAGAAGTGTTCGACGTCGAGCAGCAAGCGGTTCCAACGCTCCGCGCCGGCGAATTGCGAAACGCGCAGCTCACCTGTGGAAATATCAAGGAAGGCGCAACCCAACTGCCCATCGCCATCCGTGGTATCGGTGATCGCCAGCAAGAAATTGTTCTCGCCGGGGGAGAGCACGTTCGTATCAGTAACCGTGCCCGGTGTGATCACGCGTGTGACTTCGCGCTTGACGAGCTTCGCTCCCTTTTGCGGCGCTTCCATTTGGTCGCAAATTGCGACTTTGTAGCCTTTGCGCAGAAGTCGCGCGATGTAGCCATCGGCAGCATGGTACGGAACGCCGCACATGGGCACTGGATTGTCGCGTTCTTTATTGCGCGCGGTCAGTGTGATTTCCAGCTCACGCGAAGCCGTAACGGCATCGTCGAAGAACAGTTCGTAGAAGTCGCCAAGCCGAAAGAGGAGCAGGGCGTCTGGTGTTTCCTGCTTTACGGCGTGGTACTGCCGCATCATCGGGGTGAGATCTTGTTCTTGCATGAACGTACGACCGCGGCGTCCGCGGCTGGTTACATCTACCCGAAAAACACGGCAGCGTCATCAAAAACTTTTGGATCGAGCAGCTTCTGCGAGAGAGCGTCTTCGATTGGAGCAGCAACAATTTCGGTTCCGCGAAGAGAAGCCATATAACCGAACTGCTTCTCCCGGATCAGTTCGATGGCTTTCAGACCGAACCGGGTTGCGAGCACACGATCGTAGGCTGTAGGCGTTCCGCCTCTTTGGACGTGACCCAAGACAGTGACTCGCGTCTCGATTCCCGTTCGCGTTTCCACTTGGGCGCCGAGCCAGTCGCCAATTCCGCCCAGTTGGGCGTGCCCGAACGCGTCGATGTGGCCTGGTTTGGTCATCACTTGATGCGTCTCGTCAGGAGTAGCTCCTTCCGAAACAACGACGATCGCAAATTCTTTGCCGCGGTCGATCCGCTTTTTGATAAGCGCGCACACTTCATCGACATTGAATTTTCGTTCGGGAACGAGGATGCAATCGGCGCCGCCCGCCATGCCGGAGTAAGTGGCGATCCAGCCGGCGTGGCGGCCCATCACCTCCACCACCATCACGCGTCTGTGCGACTCTGCGGTAGTGTGGATGCGGTCGATGGCTTCGGTGACGATCTGTACAGCCGTGTCGAATCCGAAAGTGTAATCAGTCCCAGCGAGATCATTGTCGATGGTTTTGGGAACGCCGACAATCAGGTAGGCTTCTTGCTTGAACAGCTTGTAGGCAACCCCCAACGTATCTTCTCCACCGACCGCAACCAGATAATTCAACCCAAACCTTTGCCAATTCGACTTGAGTTTCTGAACGTGATCAAGTTCTCTAAACGGATTCGTCCGGGAGGTACCGAGGATCGTGCCGCCTCGCGGTAAGATTCCGCTCACCGAAAAGTCGGTGAGAGGCTCGACGTACCCATGAATCAAGCCGGCCCAACCATTCTTAATGCCAAGAACGTCGAAACCCAGTGCGTGGGACCGGCGGACCACAGCGCGAATCACGGCGTTTAGTCCGGGACAGTCACCGCCGCCCGTCAGTATTCCGATCTTCTCCATGGCCCCTCCATCCGGTAAAGAAATCTCTCCTATAATAAGGCATGCGTGTTTTGGCGGTCGACACGACTTCGGAACGCGGCAGCGTCTGTGTGACCGAAGGTGGCGAAGTGCTTGGGGAAATCCGGTTGGCCTGTTCCGTACAGTATTCCGAGCGGCTGTTTCGTTCTATCGAGTTCATCTTCCAGCATCTGCCGTTTCAGCTTTCCGACATCGATGTGTTTGCGGCGGCACGGGGACCCGGATCATTTACCGGTCTTCGCGTAGGGCTAGCAGCAATGGAGGCGTTTGCCGCGGCTCACAAAAAGCGGGGGGCGGGCGTTTCAACGCTCGAAGCGCTCGCTTGGAACACGGGAATTCGCGACGTTGTTATCGCCTCCACAATGGATGCGAGGCGAGGCGATATTTACGGCGCGCTTTACCGTCGCGTCGCCAGAAATGGCCACTCTGAGACACTTGTTGAAGAGCGGCCGCCGGTCGTGCTAAAACCCGCCCAATGGTTAGCGTCTTTACCTCGGGTGCCGCTGATTTTTTGCGGCGATGGGGCGTATCGGTATTGTGCGCTAATCGAGGAGCAGCCTGGCTGGAGCGTCCACTCGATGGATCTCTATCTGGCCTCAACGATCGCGGAATTGGCTGCCATGCCAAACAGCGGACCGCTCGCGCCCTTATACGTGCGCAAAACGGACGCGGAGATTGCCGTTGAAAGCGTTGGACGTCCGAATTCGTAAGGTCCGCAAAGGCGACATCGATCGGATTATCGACATCGAGCGATCCTGGCATCACCTTTCCCACTGGTCCATCGACAGTTACTATCGCCTGCTCAATGACGACAGCTTCACATCGAGCTTTGTCGCAGAAATGGAGAACGAAAACGGCCGGCCGAATATCGTCGGATTTGTGATCTTTCATATCGCCGCGGATGTTTCCGAGATCTACAATATCGCGGTCGAAAGCAGCCATGCGCGATCCGGCGTCGGTCATCACTTGATGGCAGCGGCCATCCATGAATCGTCACGCCGCAAAGCCTCGAAAGTGGTTCTGGAAGTTCGCAAATCGAATAATCCGGCCATCAATTTCTATCTGAAATTTAACTTCCGGATCGCTGGTGAGCGGAAGAACTACTATTCAAACCCCGTCGAAGACGCCTACGTCATGGAGCTTGAGGTTTCGGATTGAACTCGCGGTTGAGCGTGTGTTACGGTGGCCGTAAGGCCAAAGTTTCCATCCTAATTAGGAGGAGCGTGATGATGATGAAGGAGGAGGAGATCAAGGAGCACTTGATTTCCTCGAACCCAGAATTTCGCCGTCTGGTCGAGGAACATAAACAGCACGAAGGACGTCTTGAGGAGCTACACAGTCGCCATCACATGACAGAGCACGATCACCTTGAGGAAATTCAATTGAAAAAGAAAAAGCTCCAACTGAAGGATCAGATGAACGCCATGATCTCCAAGTTTCGAAACGAACTGACTCATCAACCTAGCTAGCAATCACGGCCACGGATTACGCGTTCCGCGTAATCCGTGAAATCCGCGGCAACGGTCCCTCCTTCAAACGCATTCATGATCGTCAGAGACGCATTCCGGTTCCTGGTCCCACTCTGTATTTCTGCGGTTTTCGCATTCGCGCTTGGCCTATACTTGGCCGCCGTGTTAGTGATTGGGCTTGCGGCATTTGTGGCATTCTTCTTTCGGAACCCCAAGCGCCACATTCCCCCGGACCCGCGGGTGATTGTTTCGCCGGCCGATGGACGCGTGGTGAAGGTCGAGCGCGTCGGAAACGTCACTAAGCTCAGCATCTTTCTTTCGATTTTTGATGTGCACGTCAACCGTAGTCCAATTGCAGGCCGGATTGAGGCAATCGATTACAAACGGGGCAAATTCAAGGCGGCCTGGAACCATGCGGCCAGCGTCGAAAATGAACGTAATGTGATTATGGTGGCCCAGGGTGACCTAAAACT
>QHXA01000029.1:6945-18157 GCA_003222755.1 Acidobacteriota bacterium | reverse complement strand
TGATCGCCCGCCGCATTGTATGCTGGAAGAAGGTAGGCGATACGGTTACCAAGGGGGAACTTATTGGTCTCATTCGGTTCGGATCTCGGGTCGACGTGCTGTTTCCCGCCGGAGCGGAAGCTACAGTGCAGCCGGGCATGCGCGTTCGCGGCGGATCGAGCGGGATCGGAATCGTTGGGCATTCATAGACCGCCCCTACAGAAGAACACATGACTGAAAGACGCCAACGGAGACGCATTCGTGATCAGGCGCAGATACACCGCAGCCTGTCGATCGTCCCAAGCCTGTTCACCATTGGAAATATTTTTTGCGGTTATTACTCCGTCATTTCAACGCTGCGGGGTAACTGGGATTACGCAGCGATTCTGATCGGAATCGGCTATATCCTCGATGGACTCGACGGGCGAATTGCGCGCTTAACGAAGACCGCGAGCGATTTCGGCGTTCAGCTCGATTCGCTCGCTGATGTCGTCACTTTCGGCGTGGCGCCGGCGATTCTCGCCTTCAGCTGGGGTTTTTCTGCCAGTGAGGGCATCGAAGGCAGTGTCATCAAGCACGTACATCAACTTGGATCGGTCGCGAGCTTTGCCTTTGTCGTTTGTGGCGCGCTGCGGCTGGCCCGCTTCAATTTGCAGGCGAAGAAACCACCGGAGGCGAGTTCAAAGCGTTACTTTGTGGGTCTTCCAATTCCGGCCGCAGCGGGATTGATTGCCGCGATCGTGCACTTCTTTAAGACTCCAACTTTGATGATTGGATCGGCGCTGCTGTGGGCACTACTGATACTGCTCCTGGCGTTTTTGATGATCAGCACCGTTCGATATTCGAGTTTCAAGGAATTCGACGTCAAAAAGGCAAAGCCGAGCCTGGCGCTCTTCGCGACCGCAATGCTGATCTCCCTTATTATTTTTTACTCCGAGGAAGTGCTGCTGGCGATGGCCACGATTTATGTCAGCTCCGGCTTGATCGGTAAGCTCCTTCAAACGGTACGCCGCTTGTTGCACGGCAGCCTGAGCCCGACATCCGAGCCTGCGCATGGTAACATCAAAAGTTAAATTTCATTTATGGACCCGTACCGCCTCCGCAAGTCTCCAAATATCGCGATCATCGGTTCAACATCTCTTTTGGGAAAAGAACTACGAGAGATGCTCGAGAGCCGAGGCCTGCCGATTGGCCGGCGTGTACTGCTGGAAACGGAAGAGTATGCCGGTTTGCTGCAAGAATTCGCGGGAGAGATTGAGATCACGCAAGTCATTTCTCCGGCCGCCTTCGATGACGTCGATATTGCATTCTTTACATGCGGTCCGGAAATCATGCAGTCCTATGTCGCAAGCGGGGCCAAGTTTCCGGATCTCACGATCGATTTGACTCAAGCAGGCCGCGAAGGCACCGTGTATCTTCACGGCATCTCCGATCCGCGACTACTTCGCACCCAGGGGTATTTCGTGAATCCGCACGCGGCGGCTATAGTGATCGGGAGAATTCTTGCGCATCTGCACAACATGTTCGCGGTGGAATCTGCAGCGGTGACGATTCTCGAGCCCGCTTCCGAACGAGGCAATGCAGGCGTGGATGAGCTTCAGGAGCAGACGGTCAGCCTTCTCAATTTTCAACAGATCGAGAAGAAGATTTTCAGTGGCCAGCTTGCGTTCAACATCCTGCCGGAGCCTGAAGCGTCCGCGCGGACCGAACGCCGAATCATGGATCAACTCGATATCATCTTGGGCAAGACCTTTCCCAAACCAGCGATTAATGCCATTCAAGTTCCGGTGTTTCATTCCCACGCATTCTCGATGTTCCTGAACGTCTACGCGAGCATCGAAGAGTTGTCAGCGCACTTCGCGCAGAGCCCGAATTTCGCGATGGACAATCTACCTGGCGAGCCCTCGCCCGTCAGTGTGGTCGGGAGCGAAAAAATCCACATCCGACGGCTGCGCTCGACGGGGCAGTCTCCTGGCCACGTGCTCTGGGCTGTTGCCGATAACCTCAGAGTCGCGGCCGCGAACGCCATTCAGACTGCGGAACACATCATGCTTGCGCCGGCGATTGAAGCATGATGTTAGTGGATGATCTTCGCAGCGGATTCGTTCTCGCCCACCACCATCCGGGCCTGGTCCTATTTGATGTACTCTGGAAGGCCGTTTGGCTAGTGCTCACCATGGCCGCATTGTTTCTGGTCGCCGCCTGGATCAGCACTGACCTGCGCGGCATCGCGTGGGAAGACACTGGCGTTCGCGCGCTGAACGGTTTAATTGCAGTAGCCCTGATGCGGGACGTTTGGAATTTGAACAGGGAAGGAATATTGTTGGCGGCGACTATTCTGTTGGTTGTGTCATTGTGTGGGTGGTTTTTCCTTGAAGCGCTTTTCCGCACGCAATTTGTGGGCGCGGGGTTTATGCCCGCAGGCATCAAGATCGGGGCCGCGGGTGGATTTCGCTTTCTTCTGCTTTCAAATCTCGCAAAGTCTTTAATTTTAGTCGCCGCAGGTTTTCTCCTCATTCCAGTGGCATTCGCAGGCGCCGCAACGATTGCGGGCCTAACGTTTCTTGCTCTCGGTTTCTTGCTGACCCTCCTCGATACCGTCATTCGTGCCAACGCGGTTGATCTTCTCGGGACGGACCTCTTTAGGGTCGCTGGTCTGTTAGGAATACTTATGTTGTTTGAGCTGATGATCGGTGCATCTGTCGTGATTCTTCTCTTTACGGGTCTGTTGAGAATCGGGCGACCAATGGACGTGGTTGCCATGCTGGTCGCAGCCGGTGTGGTTGTAGTGCTTCTGAACCTTTTGCACAGTTACCTGCTGCTCGTGAGATTCTCCACGATTGCGATCATGAGGCAAAATGTCATCGAAGTTTGAAACGATTCTTATCCTCGATTTCGGTGGACAATACACACAACTCATCGGTCGCAGAATTCGCGAGGCGAACGTCTACACGGAAATCGTGCCATTCAACACTCCGCTGGAAAAAATAGAGGCCATGCAACCGAAGGGTCTGGTCTTGAGCGGTGGGCCTGCCTCGGTTTACGAAACCGACGCTCCCATTTGTGATGCACGTATTTTCAAGCTGGACGTCCCGGTGCTCGGAATTTGTTACGGCATGCAACTCATCGGGAAGGAACTCGGCGGCCGTGTGGAACCGGCGAGTCATCGTGAGTATGGATCGCGCCAAATCGAAGCGGTGCAGCCATCGTCTTTGCTTAACGGGATACGTCGCGTATGGATGAGTCACGGCGATCGCATTCTGGAGCCGCCTCCGGATTTCGACGTTACCGCACGCACTGAAACCACAATCGCGGCCATGGAAAATCCGAAGCGGAAAATTTTTGGCGTTCAATTCCATCCGGAGGTGACACATACCGAAAATGGCGCGGGTTTACTCCGCCGGTTCGTCTTCGACGTCTGCCGGTGCCGCGGCGATTGGACCATTGGCTCATTCATAGAGAACTCCATTGATCTCATTCGAAAACAGGTTGGTGACGGGCGTGCCCTGTGTGCGATCAGCGGCGGTGTGGATTCCACGGTGGCCGCTACATTGGTTTCGCAGGCTATCGGAGACCGTCTGGTCGGTGTTTTCGTCGACACCGGCCTGCTGCGAAAGAACGAATTCGAAAAAGTGCTTTCGATGCTTCAAAACAATCTGCATTTGAATGTCCGGGGAGTGGATGCATCGGAGCGCTTTCTCAACATGCTGGCTGGAGTGAGCGATCCGGAGAGAAAACGTAAGCTGATCGGAAATGAATTCATTCGCGTCTTCGAGGATCAGGCGGAAAAGATCGGCTCCGTGGATTTTCTCGTTCAAGGAACTTTGTATCCGGACGTCATTGAATCGGTTTCCGTGAAAGGGCCCTCGCAAACGATCAAGTCGCACCACAACGTCGGCGGTTTGCCCGAACGCATGCATTTGAAGCTTATCGAGCCGTTACGTGAACTGTTTAAAGATGAAGTGCGGCGCGTCGGGCTAGAACTGGGTTTGCCGGAAGACATGGTGTGGCGACAGCCGTTCCCCGGGCCGGGTCTCGCGGTACGAATCATGGGAGAGATCACTCCAGAAGGCGTGCGAATGCTGCAGGAAGCCGACGACATCCTGATTTCCGAAATCAAGAAAGCCGGTTTATACCGCCAGATTTGGCAATCCTTTGGTGTGTTGCTGCCGGTGAAGAGTGTCGGCGTCATGGGTGATATTCGGACCTACGAACATACGCTCGCAATTCGCGCCGTTCACAGCAATGACGGCATGACCGCCGATTGGGTCCGCCTTCCATACGACCTGATGGCGGTGATCTCGAACCGCATCGTTAACGAAGTGAAGGGAATCAACCGCGTCGTTTACGACATCACGTCCAAACCTCCCGCAACTATTGAATGGGAATGATGTCCTCATTCGTTCATCTTCACCTCCATTCCGGTTTTAGTCTGCTCGATGGCGCTTGCGATCACGATACGCTCGCCCACACGGCGGCAAAATACAAAATGCCAGCCGTCGCTGTTACAGATCACGGAAACCTGTTCGGCGCGATTGGTTTTTACGAAGCCGCGAAAAAGGCTGGCGTGAAACCGATTATCGGCTGTGAGATGTACGTTGCCAAGACCAGCCGCCACGATCGGGATCCCGCCAGCGGCCGGCCGAACCACCTCATTGTGCTCTGCGAAAGCGAGAAGGGCTACCAAAACCTCGTCAAGCTCGTATCTAAAGGATATCTCGAAGGCTTCTATTACAAGCCGCGGATTGATAAGGAAGTTTTACGCGAATACAGCGAGGGATTGATTGGCTTATCGGCTTGTCTCAACGGCGAAGTATCCGCAAATGTGCTAGCCGGACGTATTGAGCAGGCCGAGAAGGCCGCCGCGGAATACCAAGACATTTTCGGCAAAGATCGTTTCTTTCTCGAAATCCACGATCACGGTCTCGAGAAGCAACGAAAGATCATTCCGGACATGCTTCGCATCGGCGAGCGCACGGGAATTCGAGTGGCGGCGTCAAACGATTGCCATTACATGCACCGGGACGACTGCCGCGCTCACGACATTTTGCTCTGCATTCAGACCGGTAAAACCGTAAACGATCCGAATCGGATGAAGTTTTACACGGATCAGTTCTACTTCAAGACCCGTGACGAGATGGATCGCGTGTTCGGAGAAATTCCGCATGTGCTTGACCTGACCGTCGAGATCGCGGAACGCTGCAGCCTGAAACTGCAGAAGGTCGACAATCCGTTTCCGGAGTTTGCCGTTCCCCCTGGTTTCACAGTTGATACGTATTTCGCAAAAGTGGTTCGAGATGGGTTTCAAGACCGCCTCGCGTATCTCAAGCCTCTGGCCGATCGCGGCGCGCTGAAGCACTCGATTGCCGAATATGAGGAGCGGCTCGAACAAGAGATCCAAGTCATTCAGCGGATGAAATATCCCGGATATTTTCTGATCGTTTGGGATCTCATCCGGTACGCGCGCGAAAACGATATCCCAGTCGGTCCTGGCCGCGGATCCGCTGCGGGCAGCCTGGTGTCTTACAGCATGCGAATCACCGATATCGATCCGCTCCAATATGGCCTTCTGTTTGAGCGGTTCCTGAATCCCGAGCGCATTTCGCTGCCCGACATCGACATCGATTTCTGCATGAATCGGCGTGCCTCCGTTATCGACTACGTGACGAAGAAGTACGGCCGTGAGAACGTATCGCAGATCATCACTTTCGGCACCATGGCAGCGCGCGGCGTCATCAAAGATACCGGTAGAGGCATGGAAATGCCGTATGCGGACGTCGATAAGATCGCGAAGATGATTCCCGCCGAGTTGCACATCACACTGGAGAAGGCGATAGCACAGAACCCCGATCTCAAGAATCTGGTTCAAAATGATGCGCGCGTTAGAGAGTTGGTGGATATCGCGAAGCGTCTGGAAGGACTCGCGCGGCACGCATCGACGCATGCCGCTGGAGTCGTGATTTCGCCCAGGCCCCTTACCGAGTTCGTTCCGCTTTACAAATCGAACAAGGATGAAATCACGACGATGTATCCGATGACCGACGTCGAAAAAATAGGCCTGCTGAAGATGGACTTCCTGGCCCTGACGACGCTCACGATCATCGACGACACGCTAAGAATGCTCAAACAGTACGAAGGCATCGATCTGAACATGGACACGCTGCCGCTCGATGATGAGCAGACGTACGCGCTCTTTACGGCCGGCCTCACCGATGGCGTGTTCCAATTTGAAAGTTCGGGCATGAAAGACATTCTTCGAAAATTCAAGCCGTCGAGCATCGAGCATCTGACGGCCTTGAACGCGCTATACCGGCCGGGCCCGATCGGCGGAGGCATGATCGACGACTTCATCAAACGCAAGCACGGCGTCAAGAAAATCGAATACGAATTGGCGGAATTGAAAACCGTTCTTCAGGAAACGTATGGCGTAATTGTTTACCAAGAACAGGTGATGCAAATCGCGAATATCATCGCCGGCTATTCGCTCGGTGAAGCCGATCTGCTGCGTCGTGCTATGGGTAAAAAGAAAGCCGAAGAGATGGCGGCGCAGCGTCAGAAATTCCTGAACGGAGCGCGCGCAAAAGACTTCAAAGACGAAAAGAAGATCACGCGTATTTTCGATCTGATGGAGCAATTCGCCGGTTATGGATTCAATAAATCGCACTCCGCCGCATACGCGGTGCTTGCATATCGGACGGCGTACCTGAAGGCCAGACATCCGCAATATTTCATGGCCGCGCTGCTGACCAGTGAGCGGGGAAATCAGGACAAGGTCGTCAAATACATCAACGAGTGCCGCGACATGGGAATCGCAATCCTGCCGCCGGATATCAATTCCAGCGATGTGAACTTCACGCCGACTCCAAGCGGCATTCGATTCGGACTGGCTGCTATTAAGAATGTCGGGGAAACTGCGATCACCTCGATCGTCGCGAACAAGCCGTTCAAGTCGCTGTTCGATCTTTGCGAGCGGGTCGATCTGCGCACCGTGAACAAGCGCGTCATTGAAAGTCTCATCAAAGCCGGCGCGTTCGACAGTGTCGGCCAAGATCGCGCGCTGCTATATGCGAACGTCGATCGCGCCATGGATTGGGGTCAGCGCAACCAACGCGAGAAAGAAGTCGGGCAAGGTGGTCTTTTTGGAATGATTGCCGGCGGCAATCATGAGCCGCACACCTGGGATCCAGCCGAACCCTGGGCAGAAGGTCTGAAGCTCAAGCATGAAAAGGAGACTCTTGGCTTCTATATCACGGGTCATCCGCTCCGAAAGTATGCAAACGAAGTAAGAACTTATGGCAATGCAACAACCGGCGTGCTTGCGGAAAAGCCATCGGGCTCGGATGTTGCAATCGGGGGTCTCGTATCATCACTGCGGATTATGCGGACGAAAAGAGGCGAGCTGATGGGTGTCGTTCTTCTGGAAGATTGGGAGGGCGTGGTCGAGGTGCTGGTTTTCCCCGACACATACGCGAAAGTGCAAAAGCTGCTCGATGTTGATGCACCGATCTTTGTGAAAGGTAAGCTCGATAACGATGAATCCTCTGTCAAAATTCTTGCCACCGATGTGTATCCGATCGAGCGCGTGAAGGAAATCTTGAGCCGTACGGTCACGATTCGTATCAACTCAACGCTTGCTCCTGAGGACATTGCAGAAAAGCTTCAGCCGATCATTGACGAAAAAAGGGGGGCGGCGGAGATCATCTTTGAGCTAGAATTCCCAGGCCGGTTTACAGCATTCGTCCGGCCGAATCCTTACGTAAAGATCTCGCCGGACCGCGAATTTGTGGAGTCCGTTGAAAGAATCTGCGGACGCGACACGGTTCGCCTCGGATAGTCCTCTCTAAAATATGGAGCACCTCACGGCGTACCAAAAGGTACAGCTCGCACGGCATCCGCAGCGTCCTTATTTCCTGGATTACGTGGAACATCTCTGCTCGGACTTCATGGAAATCCATGGAGACCGGAAATTCGCTGATGATGCGGCGATTGTGGGCGGTTTCGCGATGCTGCGGAACAGGCCCGTATGCCTGATCGGGCACCAAAAGGGAAGAGATACGAAGCAGCGGCAGTATCGAAACTTCGGAATGCCGAAGCCGGAGGGCTACCGCAAGGCGCTGCGTATCATGAAACTCGCAGAGAAGTTCGGCCGCCCCATCCTGACCTTCATCGATACACCTGGCGCGTTTCCAGGCATCGACGCGGAAGAGCGCGGCCAAGCCGAAGCGATCGCTTACAATCTGCGGGAAATGTCCCGGATTCGCGTGCCAATCATTGCAACCATCACAGGAGAAGGAGGTTCCGGTGGAGCACTCGCTATCGGGGTTGGCGATCGGGTCAACATGCTCGAGTGCTCGATCTATTCCGTCATTGCTCCCGAAAGCTGCTCCGCGATCTTGTGGCGCGATCAGGAACATGCCGCCGATGCCGCCGAAGCTCTAAAGCTCACTCCTGAAGATTTGAAAAAACAGGAACTGATCGACGAGATCATTCCCGAGCCTGACGGCGGCGCCCAAAATGACCCGCTTGGGATGGCGACATGTTTGAGCGCCGTTCTGCAACGCCAGCTGCGGGACCTCTCAGCCGTCAGTCCGGACGATCTGCTTGCCTGCAGGTATAGAAAATTCCGGGCAATGGGCGCCTTTGGGGAATAATTAGTGCTGCCCGGAGCGGCCGTGCTGCTTGGCGTCTTCGGCCATACCAACTTCTCCGCGACGAACCGTCACAAACGAAATAATGACGATCAGAATAACCACTCCGATCAGGATAGAACCTGAGATCGCCAACGCTCGGATCACATCTGGTGCCATTTAATCTCCCCGGAAGCATTTGAAGCACCGCAGCATAACTTAAGCTTTCGGCCGGCGCAACCGAACCGCTACCGTTTGTTCTTTGCTATGTAAAGTACTTGACATGATATCGTCTTGTAGGTTTCAATCGGTCTGCATGAAGCCGGCCAAAGTCGTTTCCATCAATGAACGCGCTATCGAACACCTCAAATACATCCGTGAAACGATGGAGCGCGCGGGTTCTTTTACCGCGGTTCCGGGGTGGGGCGGCATTCTCATGGGCGTGAGTGCGCTTATGACGGCCTTGATTTCCGGCCACCTCCCTTCCAATGAACTGTGGTTTGCAACCTGGCTCGGGGAAGCCGCGCTCGCGCTCGCGATCGGCGGCTGGGCCATGGCACAGAAAGCCAAAGCATCGCAATCGACGTTGCTGTACGGTCCAGGAAGAAAGTTTGCACTGAGCCTGTGCCCCGGAATGATTGCAGGCGCAGCATTAACCGTCGTGCTGTATCGGCACCGCATGTTTGCGCTGATGCCTGGCACATGGCTTCTTCTCTACGGCGTATCGGTTGTAACAGGCGGAGCATTCTCCGTGAAAATCGTGCCGATGATGGGCTCGTCTTTTATGGCCTTAGGAACGATCGCTCTCTTCAGTCCATTTGAATGGGCAAACTGGTTTATGGCTGCCGGCTTCGGTGCGCTTCACATCGCGTTCGGAATCGTGATCGCAAGGAGGTACGGTGGCTAAATCCAATAAAGCGGAGGCGCATTCAAGACCACACGCGTCCCGTTCGCGCCCGGCGCAAAGCAGGGCAGCGGATCTCGATCGCCTGATTCATGAACCAATACGACTGGGGATCGTGAGTGCGCTCGCCGTCAACGACACGATGACATTCAACCAACTGAAAGATCTCTTGAAGACCACGGATGGAAACCTGAGCGTCCACGCGCGCAAGCTCGAGGACGGCCAGTACATTGCCTGCGAAAAATATTTCGAAGGCCGAATGCCCAGAACTGAATATCGGCTGACCGCTGCGGGTAGGCGGGCGCTGGAAACGTACCTCGATCACATGGAAGCCTTGATTCGGGCCACGCGAGAGTCATGAAGGGCCCCGTAGACGCCGGCTAAGGCCGGCCGCCTACGGAGGGAGTCCAATTTCAGAACGGAATGTCGTCGTCGGTAATAGTACTCGTGCTTGTGCTGGAAGAGCTCACAGTGCTTGCCCCCGCACTTTCCGCTGACGCAGCGCGACGCTGGCCGCCCGCACCTTCTGGAGCGCTACCGAGCATCACCATATCGCGAGCGCGAATTTCGGTGGTCCTGCGTTTGTTGCCCTCCTGATCATCCCATTCGCGGGTTTGCAAACTACCTTCGATATAAACCAGGCGGCCCTTTGTGAGGTACTGGTTGCAGATTTCGGCCAGCCGGTCCCACACCACAACGTTGTGCCACTCGGTCTTTTCCTGACGTTCGCCGGATGTTTTATCGTTCCAGACATCATCAGTTGCCATCGAAAACCGGCAGAACGGCGTGCCGCTTGCGGTGTATTTCAGCTCGGGATCTTTTCCAAGCCGGCCAATGAGAATCACTTTGTTCACAGACTTTGCCATGTTGCTCCTTAATCGTCTCGTCCGTTACCGTGCCGGTGTCTTCGGCCGCTGAGGAGACTGAAGCTCCTTAAGCTTCGCGCCCGCAATGCTCGCTTCGCTTGTACCTGGAAACTTCTTCTGAACCTCATTCAATGTTTTGATTGCCTGCGGCGGATCGGGTTCGGCTTGGGCGAGGCCTTTCTTCAAGAGGGCAGCCCTAGTTTTATCGCTCTCGGGATATTTCTGCAAGACAATATCGAACTCCGCGAACGCTGCTTCGTATTTTTTCTGCGCGGCTAAAGCGTCCCCAAGACGAAGGTGCGCATCGGCAGCACGGAGATCATTCGGATATTTGGATAGGAATTCCTGGAAACCACCGACGGCAAGGTCCCAATTACCGACGGTATAATCCACGTTCGCCGTGCGCCAGAGGTCATCCGGTCCAGCTAATGGTTCTGCTGTGGTCTTCAGCGTTGTCAGTTCGCGGGCGATGGAGTTGACTTGATTGCGAGCGGACGACAGCCCTTCCTCTAATTCCTTGACCGTGCCGTTTAGCGTCGTCAGTATCGTTCGCAGCTCCTTCGTGGTCGCATCGTTCTGCGTCTTCAGGCCATCGATGGTTTGGCTGATTTTCTGCATGCCGCCCGAAAGCACATTCGCCTGATCGGTCAGCTTTTCCATCAGTCCTTTCATGACCGCGTTATCTTGATCGACCGTGGTTTGCAACTGCTTCACCCGCGCCTGCACCTCGACCATGTCTCTTTGGAGCTGGAGGATATCCCGATTCTGAGGATAAGCAGACGCTGCCGCTAAAACCATCAGCAAGGCTGCTAAGGAAATGTTCATTCGTGTCTTCA
>QHXA01000029.1:5616-6713 GCA_003222755.1 Acidobacteriota bacterium | reverse complement strand
TTCGCGCGGCGGTCGCCTAGAGCGAGATTGTATTCTTCACTGCCGCGTTCATCGCAGTGACCTTCGATCGTGAACCGGACATTCGGGTTGGCCTTCAGCCAGCTTGCGTTCGATTGAAGGACAGAGACCATATCCGGGTTGATATTGGCCTTGTCGTAATCGAAGAGAACGTCCTTCACATTTTGCTCGAATAAATTGCCACTGGTTACGTCCGGCCGCCTGGGTGGCGGGTTGTCTGCAGGTGGCGCAGGAACATTCACGGTAACCCGGGCAATATCACTGGCGCTGCCGCCGGGTCCGGTTGCGGTCACTTGATAAGTAACAGAGGATGTGGGAGTGACCGAACGATTCCCCGTTAGAGCGACAGTACCCAGTTCAGGCGAAATTGCCACGGTCGCCGCGTTACGCGCTTCCCATTGCAGGGTGGTGGCCGCTCCGCGCTCGATGGTGGCCGGCTCCGCACGTAATGTGACCGTTGGCGCCGGAGGTGGTGGTGTGGGAGTCGTATTCGTTGCTGCAGGTGGAGGCGCGGGAGCTGGGGTCTTATGGCAGGCAAAAGCCATCATTGTGGATAGAACGAGTAGTAACAACCCAAAATCTTTGATACGCGACAAAGTCATTAGCGAGTCTCCTTACTTCGAGAATCCGGACCAGGCCGGTCCCGTGTTTTTTCCAGTGTTGGTCAGCTGTCGAACCTTGGTGCCGTCAAGAATCATTGAAAAGATTTGTCTGGTCCCCGACCGCGAGGACTCGAACGCAATGTGTCGGCCGTCGGGCGCCCACGTTGGCTTCTCGTTATCGCCGGCGTCGGTTGTGATCTGTGTATTCCTGCCGCTTGCGAGGTCATAGATATAGATGTCGAAATTGGATGTTCTCGACCGCTGCCAGGCGAAGGCGATACGCTGCCCGTCCGATGACCACGCGGGCCCGACGGCATGCCCGCCTTCCTCAATGAGACGACGGACGTTCGTTCCTTCAGCATCCATGATGTAGATTTGGGGACTTCCGCTGCGGTCGGACGTAAACGCGATTTCGCGGCCGGTGCGCGGATTCCATACCGGCGATACATCGACCGCTTTATTTACCGTGAGCCGGCG
>QHXA01000029.1:5126-5533 GCA_003222755.1 Acidobacteriota bacterium | reverse complement strand
CCAATTCGTTCGAACGGGTACGGCCGATTATCGATCCGGGACAAAATTTCGATATCTGGTATTCCGCGGCGGTAACTGGTGAACGCGACCTTCTCACCGTCGGGGGACCATGCCGGTGTCATGACGATGGACTTGTATGCGGTCAGGGCATGTGCATTGTTGCCGTCATAATCCATCACGTACAGTTCTTTGATGGCCTGTGTCCTCTCAGAGACGTAAGCGATGCTGGTCTGCGCGATCCCCCGGCCGCCGCTAATCAAGTCCACGATCGCGTCTGCGAATCTGTGAGCGATCAGGCGCGCTCCTGCGT
The DNA here is from genome assembly GCA_003222755.1 of Acidobacteriota bacterium. Classification (GTDB taxonomy): domain Bacteria; phylum Acidobacteriota; class Terriglobia; order 20CM-2-55-15; family 20CM-2-55-15; genus 20CM-2-55-15. Next base: position 5,223 of record QHXA01000029.1, on the reverse strand, counting down.
CGGTATCATCGCTTCCAAAGCGCTGCCCGATGGCTTCACGATTCTGCACTGCCTTCAGATCCCACAGCCGTGCTTCCACGGACATGCTTCCATTGCC
>QHXA01000029.1:2661-4965 GCA_003222755.1 Acidobacteriota bacterium | reverse complement strand
AAACTACTGCCAGCGCGGTGGTCTTCGGGTCCGATGCCACCGGTTGAAATTCCGGGACCGCGATTTTCACGCCAACGATGCCAACGTTTGTTCCCGTGCGGATTTGTGCCACTGGCCTTGGTGTGCCGATGGCGGTGGCAGCCGCGGTGAGCACAACAACAATTGCGATTTTTCTGATCATCATCGTGAATACTCGAAATAGAAAATGACGTTGATCTTGCTTCCGCGATAATCCGAGGGAAGCGGTGGCAGAGGATTTGAAGCCAGCACTGCCCTCTGTGCCGAACGATCCAAGGAGGGAATTCCACTGGACTGTTGTACTTCGACATTGCTGATCGTCCCATCGCGCGCAATGTCGAAATTCAGATAGACCCGTGGCGCCTTTTGAATGCGCGAATCGACCATCGACTTCAACCAGTTGTTGGAAATTGCGCGCGTGATCGCATTCACGTAGGTGGCATACCGATCACCGAATGCCGAGTCGCCAAATCCGATCCCCGCTTCGCCTGCGCCGGTAGAGAATTGGCCGTATGACATGGCGGGCCTTCCACCTTGTCCGTATGGAATTGCATTCGAGGGCGGCGGCTCCGGCGCCGCCGTAGACTTTGGAGCGGGCAGGGCGGCGCGTTGTGGTTTAGGTGTTGGAGTCGTTTTCACGGGAGCCTTGGTCTGCGGAATCGGTTCCGCAGTATTATCGGGCGGGGCCGGAGCCGGTGGTTCACTTTTGTAGAATCCAGGGGATTCATTTGCAGGTACGTTTTCCTGAACGACCGCCGGTGTGGGAAGCGCCACTCCGGACATATTCCCGACGATCTTCACATTGATCCCACCGGCACCGCCTGTCTGTGAACCCCAGGCCGGGCCGAGAGCGGGGAAAAGCTTTGGCGAAAGGAGGACGAGCGTGAATAGCGCTCCGTGCAAGAGCACAGAGGCGACAACACCTCGGTCCAATCGATCGCCTTCAAATGTCATTTCTTGCTCTGCGTCAGCGGTTGCGTAACGATGCTAATGTTTGCAATGCCTCCAAGCGTCAAACGCTCCAGTACCGTCGCGATCGTTTGAAAGGGAACAGACTGGTCTGCCTGCAGATACACGCTTTGACGCGTTGGGTCGAGAAGCTTTTCCCGGATCTTGTCCGCGAGTTCGTTTACGTTGACTGCGGCATTTTGAAGATAAAGCTTCTGCTCCTTGTCTATGGATACAACCAGCTTTTCCTCCGCGAGCTCGCGGACGACTTGAGTTTTCGGCACGTTCACATCGATGCCGGACTGGATCACCGGCGCCGTCACCATAAAAATGATCAGCAATACAAGAACGATGTCGATGAACGGGATCATGTTGATCTCGGCCAAGGTGCTTTGTGTTTTGCCTTCACGCGTTGTGATCGCCATCAGACCGCCGTCCTTTCTTCGACTGCCGCAAGAATCTCCATCTGAAGGTCATCCATTTGGCCGCCGAGATTCCGTATCTGATAAACAAAATGGTTGTACGCAATCACCGCTGGGATCGCGGCAAATAACCCGAACGCGGTCGCGATCAATGCATCGGCGATACCCGGTGCGACGGCGCGAAGAGTAGCCGTGTTGGCATTCGCGAGCCCAGCGAATGAGGTCATGACGCCCCAAACCGTTCCGAACAGCCCGATGAACGGCGCGACCGACGCCGTTGTAGCGAGGAAATTCATCCGCTTTTCCAGCCGAGTCAGTTGGGCGGCAGCCGCGCGCTGCACCGCGCGTTGTAGCGCGCCGGCAGAGACTGTGCCGCTTTTCTCCGCTGCCGCGTTAAAGACCGGAACCAGAGGAGTGAAGCGCAACGTCTCTAAAGCGGTACTGATTTCCGAGAGAGTCTTGCCGCGGCGAAAAATCTTCCAGAACGTTTCCGACTCTCGGCGAATTTTACGCAGCACAAGCGCCTTGGAAAGAATGATCGCCCAAGACCAGACGGAAAAAATGAGCAGAACTGCGAGAACAAATCGAGTGACCGGGGTCGTCTGCCTCAGGACCTCGATCAGATTAAGTTCATTCAACTTCGTTCCCTCAGAGTTAGAAAATTAATGCTTAGTCATTGAAAGATCAACCCTCGATGGCTTATAACGCCCCGAGTATGTTGCGGTTTCTTCGCATTCGAAACTTTGCTCTCATCGATCAGCTCGAGCTTCGCTTCAAAGAAGGTTTCAATCTCCTGTCGGGCGAAACCGGAGCGGGAAAATCGATCATCGTCGACGCGCTTGGGTTGCTTGCCGGATCTAAGGCTTCGGTGGAAATGGTGCGCACCGGCGAAAGCCGAGCCGTCGTCGAAGCGATC
>QHXA01000029.1:1237-2654 GCA_003222755.1 Acidobacteriota bacterium | reverse complement strand
GGAAATGGAGCGGCTCGGATTGGATTCTGAAGACACTGAACTCATCGTCCGACGCGAGATTTCTTCCGACGAGCGCAATCGCGTCTACATCAACAATCAACCGACGACGGTCTCGGCTTTGCGCGAACTCGCGCCGCTGTTGTTGGATATCCATGGTCAGCATGAGCAACAAACATTGCTTGATCATTCCAGTCAACTCGCCCTCATCGATGCGTTCGCGGATTCGATTGCGCTTGCTTCGAAAGTCCGTGAGCTTTTCACCGTGACCGAACAGGCCGAGGCGGAACTCGCCGAACTCGCTGCCGATCACGCTCGCAAAATCGAGCGCCTCGATCTGCTCGCCTTTCAGCACGACGAGATTCAAAAGGCGGACCCGAAGCCTGGAGAAACCGAATCTGTTCGACAAAAGCTCAATGTTTTATCCAATGCCGGAAAGTTGCTCGAAGCTGCGGCCCGGGGATACGAGGCCCTCTACGAGTCTGAAGCTTCGGTCCTTTCCACCATCGCTCACACCCAACGCGCCCTCCGCGATGCTGCACAGCACGATAGCCGGCTCCAGCCGATTGCCGACCAGTTGGAAACAGCGCGAATCTCGATCCAAGTTCGTGTTTACGTCGGCCCGGTCGATGCAGATCCGAAGGAACTTGAGCGCGTTCAGGAGCGATTGGTCGAGCTCGAACGGTTACACCGCAAGTATGGACCAGACCTCCTCCAACACATCCAGAAGGTAAGACGCGAAATGGACAGCATAGGTCTGACTGAAACAAAAAAAGAGGAGCTTCAGGCGAAAATTTCCGCCATCCGGCAGGAGTACCTGGAAACAGCGGCCCAACTCAGCAACAAACGACGGGCCGCCTCGGCTAAGCTCGAAGCGGCCGTGGAGCGGGAACTCCAGTCTCTGGCCATGCCACATGCGCGTTTCACGATCTCGTGGACCGATATAACGCCCGGCCGTGCGAGTGGCATCGATCGCCCCGAGCTTCTGATTTCAGCAAATCCCGGCGAAGACCCTTGGCCTTTGGAAAAGATCGCTTCAGGCGGTGAGCTGTCGCGCATCATGCTGGCGCTGCGAACAGTGCTGGCGGTAGATCACAGGCAAAAGACACTCATCTTCGACGAAATCGATGCCGGCATTGGTGGAAAGGCCGCCGAAACCGTGGGTCAAAAGCTGAAGGAGCTTTCTTCCCGGTATCAAATTTTCTGCGTCACGCATCTGGCGCAAATCGCGGCCTTCGCCGATCATCAGTATCGTATTGAGAAGATCGTGCTGGATGGACGCTCCGTTACGCGTGTGGAGGCTTTGAGCGGCGAAGCCCGCGTTGAGGAACTGGTCCGGATGATGAGCGGGTCGCGTGTAACGGACGCAGCGCGCCAGCACGTGAAGGAACTACTGAAGGCAGTAAAACTGTAGGTTCGG
>QHXA01000029.1:363-1147 GCA_003222755.1 Acidobacteriota bacterium | reverse complement strand
AGGGGAGGAACCCGTGGAAATTGAGATGAAAATCCGGGGCCTGATGATGGATCCAATCACCAACATGCCCATTGTGATCCTAAAGGAGGCCTCCGGAAGTGGGATCCTCCCGATTTGGGTGGGCGTTTACGAAGCCAATGCCATTGCGTTGGAAATTGAAAAGGTCGTCACACCCCGCCCGATGACGCATGACCTTCTGAAGAATGTTCTCGTTGGTCTCGATGCGGCGGTCCGAAAAATAGTCGTCACCTGCATCAAAGACGACACATTCTACGCAATTATCTGGCTCGAGCGAAACGGAACGCTGGTGTCGATCGACTCTCGTCCAAGCGACGCGCTCGCTCTCGCCCTGCGCATCGACTGCCCAATTTATGTTGAAGACGAGGTCTTGAAATCCTCCAAAAGCCAACAAGGCTCTCCGGACCGCATCAAGGATGAAGAGCTCCGCCGGCTGCTGGAAAACCTCCCGGATGAGGATATGGGCCGGTACAAGATGTAACTCTTACCGTTTCTGAATTACCGCAAGCGCATGCGTGATTTTCGAAATATTGGCGCCGCGCGGATGGACTAAATATAAGCTCTTCCAATCAGGCCGAAAGCTCTCGATTTGCGCGCGATCTACTGTCGAAGGAGTGAGGCTGGCCTCCTCAAGCCCAGCTTCTTTGAGTAACCGCAACGACTCCGCCATGAATGCCCGCACGATTTCAGGAGGGACATGCCGGCGGTATCGAAGGATATCGAGCACGGCGGCCTTTCCAGCTTTATACGGCAGCCACGCAGAGAA
>QHXA01000029.1:0-356 GCA_003222755.1 Acidobacteriota bacterium | reverse complement strand
CGATTCGATAACGGTTGCCGAGCACGAACACCCGGGTTTGCGCGATTTCCTCCAGCGAGAAACGTCCGGCAGTGAACCCCATTTCGCGCATGTGGCGCAGCTCCAGCCAGTCTTCCGTTACTTCTTCGAGCTGTTCATCAATGAGCCGGTCAGTCTCCCGAGAGCGCTCGTACCCATGAACGATCCCAAGTGCAGCGATCGGCGTGGCGAGCGTCAATGCCTGCAAATTCACAATCGCCTCTTCAGCCACACTTACGGCTTGAAGCTTCAATTCCTGATATACAGGTAGCCGCTCTTCGGAGGCGTAATAGATGCATGGCATCAAGCTGTGCCGTTCACAATGCACGATATAATCC
>QHXA01000589.1 GCA_003222755.1 Acidobacteriota bacterium | reverse complement strand
TTCGAGTTAAAAGGAAGCCACTCGCACATCCACAATGTGGAAAACTTCCAGTCTGGCCAGGGCGCGGTGAGACTTGCAAATGTTGTATAGGATAAAATTGGCCGTGCTGCTGCTGACCGCAGTAAGAAACCACTCATAGAAGAAAATCAGCCAGTCATTTGCTTTCACGTTACCGAGGCAGCATCAGTGAATAAAATAGGTCGCGATAAGAAAAACACATGATCACAGGGACCGCCGCATCACTTGTCAATCTGTTGAGCTTCATCACTGGAGTCGTGCTTTACGTGATGTTGTTGTGGATGGCTCTCACATCTCGTTCTGGCTCGAACAGGCTGGCTCTTCTAACGGGTAGCTTGGGGTTCGCGTGGAATGTGGGTGCATTTGGCGGGTATGGGCTCCTCAATCTCGGCTTCAGGGAGTCCGCACCCTTGATCCTGGCAGCGGCTTTTGGCGCTCTGTGTTTTCTTCCAGCCGTCGTTGTTCATTCTGCGTTGCGAGCCAGCGAGAAAATCACTCGATTCGAACATTTGCTGATTGCCGGCCTCGCGTACGCCATGAGCGCCATTGCCACGCTTATCCATTTTTATATGGCCATCACGACGGGCGCCGCGCCATCGCAGTGGGCATTGCGAGGCGTAACAATAGGCTTTGCAGCTCTGCTTATCGCTCTGCTCGTCATCACGCGAGGTCAAAAGGAACGAGGGAAGGTCTTATGGGTCGTCGCGATGTCCGTATTCGCGGTCTCGGCATTGCATCTGAGCAACCACGAATTCGGCCAGGACCCTTGGTGGCTGCAACTCGCCGGACATCATGCTTCCCTGCCGCTCGCGTTACTCATTCTGTACCAGGACTTCCGTTTCGCGTTCGCCGATATTTTCCTGAAACGTGCACTTTCGTTCATTTTTCTAGCCACGCTGATCTTCGGGATTTTCGTTTTTGCCGTCATACCTATTTTGAAAGAGAGCCCAACAAGCGACCGATCGATCGCTCTTCTTCTCGCGATGTGGGGTTTAACGGCACTGGCATATCCATTTCTTCGTCGAAATGCAGAATGGCTCATCGATAAAGTGGTGCTCAAGCGGGTGGATTACACGCTTCTCGCAGCCACGCTCTCCCGCACAATTGATCGATGCGAATCCGTGGCTGCGATTGTTGATGAAGCGGTGCGCACTCTCGGTCCTGCTTTGAGCGCAGAGTCCATTGAATGGTCGCAGTCCGAAATGAAAGACTCTGCAAGTTGGGTGCATCAAGATCGACGCAGTGCGCGCATCGCTGTTCTCACGATGGATACGCCTCTGTACATTTTCAACATCCGCGAATTATCCGGTGGCCGCCGGCTGCTGTCGGATGACATAACCATGTTGGAACATGTCGCCTTACTTGTGGCTCGCCGGATCGATGTCGTGCGGTCGATGGAAGAGCGATATAGGCACGAGCTTCAGGAACAGGAGATGCGTAAGTTAGCCGCAGAGGCGGAACTTCGTGCTCTACGCGCTCAGATCAATCCTCATTTCCTCTTCAACGCGCTAACCACGATTGCCTACTTGATCCAAACAGCGCCTGAACGCGCGCTTGGAACGCTCATGCGCTTATCGGGGTTGCTCCGAGGCGTCTTAAGGTCAGGCGAAGAATTCGTTACGATCGGGGAAGAATTGGATCTAATCGAAGCGTATCTGGACATCGAACGCGCGCGTTTCGAGGATCGGCTCCGTGTACACATCGACGTGCCCTGGGAATTACGGGGGATTCGAATTCCTGCGCTGATGATTCAACCACTTGTCGAGAATGCGATCAAACACGGTATCAGTGAATGTCTCTCTGGTGGAGAGGTCCGCATTTTGGCGCGATTGCAACAACCAAATGGCGCTTCTGACGAAAAGCCGTCCGTCCTGATTTCTGTAATCGACACGGGCATCGGAGTAACAGACACCGCTATCGCACAGGGAAGAACGCGCGGTCTTGGTCTTTCGAATGTGGAGCAACGACTGCGGCGATATAGCGGCGGAATGACTCCACTGACCATTCGAAGTACGGGAGGTGGAACTATCGTCGAGATTCGAATTCCGCTACAGGAGCGCGAAACCATCAAGCTTATGACTTCAGTGAAATCGTCATGAGTGGTGCGTCCGATAAGCTGCGTGTTCTGATTGCCGACGACGAACGGCCTGCCCGTTCCTTTCTGGCATCGATACTCCGCACGTTCAACGATGTGGAAATCGTGGGCGAAGCTGCGAACGGTATGGAGGCGGTTAGCCTCATCGAATCCAGACGGCCAGACTTGGCATTGCTGGATCTCCAGATGCCGGAACTCGATGGACTAGGAGTAGTGCGGCTACTTCGCAAGAACCGGACACCACTGGTCGCATTTGTCACTGCATACGATGAACATGCGGTCCGCGCTTTCGAAGTCAACGCTGTCGATTACGTTCTTAAGCCTGTGGAGGCTGGAAGGCTTCGCCAGACGATCGATCGCGTGAAGGACCGGCTTGAACGCGAAGACTTTCATTCCGAAGAGACGGAACGCATCCGCCGAGCGGCGGCCGAGTACGAAGTTGAAGGCGGCAAACCGCTGCAACGGATACCTGTGCGCCGCCGGGATGAAATCATTCTTATCCCGATTAACCAGCTTGTCTCGATTGTGGCCGACGGCGAACTGCTTTATCTGCGGACAACAGAAAATGAAACCTACAGCATTTGCTACCGGCTGCGAGATCTTGCGGCCCGTCTGGATCCGGCGCGCTTTGTCCGCCTGGGCCGTGGCACGGTCGTTAACATCGATATGATCCATCGGATCGTGCCTGTTCCTGGTGGTACCTTCACCATCATTCTTACGGACCATCAGGAATTTCGAGTCAGCCGCATCCAGTCCCGTCTTCTCCGGGAGCAGTTGCTGCGCCTGTAGCTGCCGGCTTTGGCCGGTCGTGCGGCCGAAAGGCCGCCCCCGCGGCCCGCCCCGGCTAAAGCCGGCGCCTACGGTTCGCCACCAAGCTCGAACGTGAACTTTGCAGTCGCTCCTATGCGGTTGGTTGACGAAGTGAGGCCCACCGGAATACCAAGGAGCAACTCTGTTCGT
>QHXA01000028.1:8612-19786 GCA_003222755.1 Acidobacteriota bacterium | reverse complement strand
TCACCGTGGACGTGTCGCTGGCGCGCAGCCCGAGTTTGTTTTCTTTTTTCCCAGGGAAAAATCCGGGCATTCCCTTTTCAAGAATGAACGCGGAGATCCCGTGATGGCCCGCTGATTTGTCCGTAACCGCCATTGCGACGCAGATGTCGCCGTAGGTTCCATGTGTCGTGAATGTTTTTTGGCCGTTTAGAATCCAATCATCGCCGTCAAGCCGCGCGACAGTTTGCGTACCGCCCGCGTCACTGCCGGCTTCGGGCTCAGTGAGGCTCCACGCGCCAATTTTCTCCCCTTTCGCCAGGGGCATGACAAAGCGTCGGCGCTGATCTTCATTACCGAATTTATAAATGTGGCCTGTGCATAGCGAATTGTGGGCCGCTACGGAAATTCCGATCGAGCCATCCACGCGCGATAACTCTTCGACAATAGTCACATACTCCGTGTAACCCAGTCCGGCGCCGCCGTATTCGGGTGGAATAAAGACACCAAGGAATCCAAGCTGACCGAGATCTTTAAGAACGTCGAGCGGGAACGTCTGATTTTCGTCCCATTCCATGACATGAGGACGAATTTCTTTTTCGGCGAATTCGCGTACGATGCGTTTTATTTCGAGCAGTTCTTCACTGAAGGTGAAATCCATATGAAATGTTGTGCACGCTCAGAGGGCCGGTTCGATCATTGTCCACGTCATGTCGCAATCGCCGCACCGATATCGGGTCCCGGATTTCTCTACTGTATCGACACGAATGAAAGATGACGAACAAAACGGGCAGTAGTTGATGGCGCAGGGCGGGTTCTCGGTCAAGGCCAGCCGGCTGTTGCTTTCCTCGATTGAAGAGAGCAACGTCTCGATGATCATCGACTGGCTTCGCCGCCAATCATTTCTTGGGGGCCAGAATACTTCGATGGCCGCCGGAATCCAACCGTGTGGCACGGCCGCAGCGCCTGCCTGAGCAGCGTAACTGAGCAGGCAATCCACTCGACACTCCGTGCCGGCCAGCTTTGCATCGAAAGCCCTAAGAAGCTCCATGAGCCTCTGCAAACCTGAGGCGCCGAGCACGTTGACTTCAATCCAAAGAGTGTCTTCCTGCTTGTGTCCCGCGCAGCAACCTTCCAGACGAATCCACGGAAATCTACCAAGCTCTTTCAGCACCGGCTTCAGCGCGCGATCGGCCTTGCTGACGATATCTGAATTGGACATGGATTGAGGATAGCATGACGCCGGGCGTGGTAGACGTCTGACCCGAATTACCACGCCTACCCAAAATGCTCCCAACCCCGCGGATACAGAACCGATTCGCGCGTGCCGTCGATGAGGAACAACTGGTGCTCGAGCCCAGATGGAATGATTTCGCCGATGCGCGTAACGGGAATCCCCTCGACGATGGCCGGAAGCTCAGGAGCAATAATGATGAGCTCATACTCCTCGCCGCCGTGCAGCGCGTGGTGTTCCTCGGCGCCCGGCCAAATCGGAAGACGATCCTTATAGATTCGACCCGACACCTTCGACTCCTCCACGATATGTGTCAAATCCGTCGAGAGGCCGTCACTCACGTCGATCATCGCGTGGGCTTGATTCGCGACCGCAGCTCCAACCTGGTATCGAGGTTCCGGAAAGAGATGACGCTCCACCGCGGCGTCTCTCATTTTACCGGACTTCAGTCGTTCGAGTCCGACAGCAGACGAGCCCAGCGTGCCTGTTATGTAAATACCGTCTCCAATTTTCGCTCCCGACCGGCGTACGGCCTGGCCGGAGCGCACACGGCCAATCATGGAGACATCGATAAAGATATGTTCCGAAGATGCCGAGTCACCGCCGGCCAAGGCAATATCAAATCGCTCGCATGCCTGCTCGACGCCTCGGAAAAACGCCTCGAGCCATATCCAATCCAAGTCACCCGGCGCAGCCAACGAAATCAGGAAGTGCGTGGCGACTCCGCCCATCGCGGCGACATCGCTCACATTTGCGGCGATAGCCTTGTAGCCGATTGAATCGGGCGGATGGAGATCTCGAATGAAGTGCGTGTTCTCGGCAAGAAGATCCGAGCAGAAGACCAGAGAGTAATTTTCCGGGAGATCGATGACGGCAGCATCGTCACCGATGCCGACCGGTAGCTCGCCCGCTTTCGGGCCGAATCGCTCCCGGATTTTGCGAATCAGCCCGCTCTCCCCGAGATCGCGGAGTTTCACACGGTCGCCTCAGCGCCTTTACGCAGGCGGCCCCGGCCGCGCAAGACTTTGCTGGGCTTTGTGGTTTCAAGCAAAGCCGCTTTGACGACGCTCTCAACATCGTCAACGAGGATGAAGTGCATCTCTTTGCGGATCGTCTCATGCACATCTTCGAGATCGCGTTTATTGAGCGATGGAAGAATGACCGTGTCGATCTTCGCCCGTCGGGCCGCAAGTACTTTCTCTTTGATGCCGCCGACCGGCAGCACTTCACCGCGCAGCGTGATCTCGCCGGTCATCGCGATTTTCCGGTGAACGGCTTTGCCTGTCAGCAAGGACAGGATTGCCGTCGCCATAGTCACACCGGCCGATGGGCCGTCTTTCGGGATGGCGCCTTCAGGCACGTGTACGTGGATATCGTGTTTGGCAAAGAAATCTTCCGAGATCCCGAATTCCTTCGCGTGCGAGCGCGCATAGCTGAGCGCCGCCTGCGCGGATTCTTTCATCACGTCGCCGAGCTGGCCGGTGAGTGTCAAAGCGCCCCTTCCTTTCATGGCGGTCGCTTCGATGAACAACACATCGCCACCGACCGGCGTCCATGCCAGACCCGTCGCGACGCCGACCTGGTCCCGCTTGAGCAACTCTTCCTGAAAGACCTTCGGGCGGCCGAGGAACTGATCCAGATTGTCGATGTGAATCTTGCGGACCTTCTTTTCACCCGTCGCTACTTGTTTGGCCACTTTGCGGCAGACTGCTGCGATTTCTCGCTCGAGATTTCGGAGCCCCGCCTCCTGTGTGTACTGGTTGATGATGGCTCGGATTCCCTCGTCCGTGAATTGAACCTGACTCTTCCTCAGTCCGTGTTGCTCGATCTGCTTCGGAATGAGATGACGCTTTGCGATCTCCACCTTCTCTTGTTCTGTGTAACCGCTCAGCTGGATGATTTCCATGCGATCTCGGAACGCCGGCTGGATCGGATCCAGCATGTTGCCCGTCGTCACGAACATCACGTTGGAAAGATCGAACGGCACACTCAGGTAGTTGTCTCTGAAAGCAAAATTCTGCTCCGGATCGAGCACCTCGAGCAGCGCCGATGACGGATCGCCGCGGAAATCGGCGCCAATCTTATCGACCTCATCCATCATGAACACCGGATTATTCGTTCCCGCCTGATGGATGCCCTGGATCACGCGTCCGGGCAGGGCGCCCACATACGTGCGCCGGTGACCTCGAATTTCGGCTTCGTCATGGACACCGCCCAAGCTCATCCGCACGAACTTCCGCCCACGTGCTCTCGCGATGGATTTGCCCAACGAGGTTTTGCCAACGCCCGGCGGGCCGACAAAGCAGAGGATCGGACCTTTTGAGTCTTTCTTGAGCTTTCGAACGGCGAGGTGCTCAATGATGCGCTCCTTGATTTTCTCGAGGCCGTAGTGGTCTTCGTCCAGGATGTGCTGAGCCTTTTTGAGATCCAGGTTGTCCTTCGTCGACTTCGACCAAGGTAGTGAAACCATCCAATCCAAATAGTTGCGCAGCGTGGCGGTTTCCGCAGCGTCCGGATGCATCCGTTCCAAACGGCCGAGCTGCCGTTCGGTTTCCTCTTGCACGTCTTTCGGCATCTTCGCTTTTTTGATTTTGTCCCGGTACTGCTCGATTTCTTCCTGCAACTCATTGCCTTCGCCGAGCTCTTGCTGAATGGCTTTCATCTGCTGGCGCAGATAGAACTCGCGTTGCGTCTTGTCCATTTCACCGCGAGCCTGCGTGTTGATGTCGTTTTGAATTTCGAGGACTTCGGTCTCTTTGGCCATCAATTGGTGAACGCGACGCAGCCGGTCAATCGGATCGATCAGCTCCAAAGCCTCTTGCGCTTTATCGACTTTCAAATCGAGATTCGAAGCGACTAAATCCGCAAGCCGGCCGGGATCGTCTAGATTGGTCGCAATCGCAACAAGATCCGGTGAGAGATTTTTCCCCAGCGAAACCATCCTCTCCAGTGTCGACTTCACGTTGCGGATGACCGCCTCGAGCTCGGGAGTTACCGCCGTGACCTGCACTTCCGTCTTCGGATGAATTCTGGCCGTGATATAGGCATTGGATTCATCGAAGGACTCGACTTGCGCTCGCGAGAAGCCCTGAACCAGAATGCGGACGCGCCCGTCGGGCAACTTGAGCATCCGCATGATGACCGAGACTGTCCCGAAATTGTACAAATCGGCCGCCTTCGGGTCATCTACGTTGGGGTCCTTCTGCGATACCACCATGATCATCCGGTTTTCCGCAAGCGCATGATCCACGGCTTTAGCGGATCGCTCGCGGTTCACAAACAGCGGCACGATCATGTAGGGGAAGACCACGACATCCGGCAGAGGCAGCACAGGCAAGACATCCGGAATCGTAATTTGCTGTTCAGGTGATTGATCGGCTTTGACGAGTTCCATGCTCATAATCTATATGCTCGGTCCTGTTCCATGCACGTCAGGTAAGGAGCCACAAAATTCACAAGAAAGTCTCTCTCGTATATTTTGTGCCTTTTTGTGGCTAAAGAATCGGGATCGTCGTCACATTCGGCTCCGCCCGTTTTGGAAGCCGTATCTTCAGGAGTCCGTCTTTCAGTTCCGCCTTGGCACTTTTGTAGTCCACGGGAATCTTAATGGAAATCTCCCTTCGAAAATGTCCATAGGCGCGCTCGACACAGTGGTAGGTCGCGACACTTTGGCCGGAGGGGCGTTGGCGTTTGAGGCCGGAGATAATCAGGACGCCGTCATTCCACGCGACCTGCACATCGGAGCGGTCGACATCGGGGATTTCGACAAAAATGACGATCTCATTCAGGCGCTCGCAGACATCCACGGTTGGAGTCCACGTCGTGCCTTGCCGCGGTTGCTCTTGAAATTCGAAATACATACCTACTCGCGATTCTTCAGGAGATCCTTGAGCTCGCTCATGAACTCCTGAACGTCCTTGAAGTCCAAATAAACGGATGCAAATCGAACATAGGCGACTTTGTCGAGATTCTTCAACTCATTCATGATCATTTCGCCAATATTCTTCGTCGAGACTTGGCGCTCGCTGGAATCCTGCACCATCACCTCGGCTTTATCCGCTATGGTTTCCAGTTGAATCATCGAAACCGGACGCTTCTCGCACGCTTTGAGCACACCCGCAAGCACTTTCTGCCGATCGAAGCGTTCCCGGCGGCCGTCTTTCTTGACCACCATGTACGGGATTTCGTCGATACGCTCGTAGCTGGTGAACCGGCGATGGCATCCCAGGCACTGGCGCCGTCGGCGTATCGCGTCGCCTTCTTTGCTCTCGCGCGAGTCGACCACCTTATCCTGCAGGTGGCCGCAGAACGGACATTTCATATTTTATTCCGCTGTTGCTGTCCTAAGATCCTTCAAGGACAAGCCATGAGAGATCATGTACAGGCCGCCGGCCAGAACTGTAGGGACGTAGCTCGAAACCCACGCAATCAATGACGTGGCGATCGCTTGTTCTGGAGGCACGATAAAGAATGTCGTCATACAAAAGACGTACCCGGCCTGAAAACCGCCGCCGATTCCCGGGACCTGGGCGATCGACCCAATTGCAGCCCCGACCAGGACTAACGCTGCCGCTGAAACGGAAAAATGGAAGTTCATTCCAAGCAACATGAACCAGAACTGAAGCACGATCACGATCCAGACGACAACCGAATGCATGAGCGCCAATGCAAAACTGCGCGTCCGGTCAAGGAACGATAAGCCTTCGGAAAAATTTTTCAAAAGCGAACCGAGCCTCGCGAACGGGATGTAGCGGACGATCCGGTCGGCGTTGGAGCGAAAAAAGAATAGAAAAACCATCGCGGCGGCTGAACCGGCTACCATCACCCATGCTGCCTTCTTCATCAATGCTAAGGTGTGCGCGGCGGCAGTAGGCAGCTCCACCAGCAAAAGCGCCAACCCAAATATCGCGATCAGCATCAACGTATCGAGAACTCGCTCGACGACAATGGTCGCCACCGAGGCCGTCAGCGGGATATTTTCGCGACGCGTTAACCAGAGCGGCCGGACCAGTTCACCGGGCCGGCCGATCAGGTAAATTGCGGAGAATCCCAAAACATTCGTGCTGATCAGCGGTCCCATCGAAACCGGTTTCAGCGGATTCAGCAAAACCTGCCATCGGAACGCCCGAGCGACATAGGTGAGCAGAGTCGCGACGATTGACGCCGCGAGCCATGCGGGTTGAATGTTCCATAAACTGGACACAAATAAGGACCAGTCAAATCCCCACGCACTGGCCCGATATATAAGGTAGGCGCTGATGGCGGCCAACCCTAAGAAAAATAATGACTTCCGGCTCATACCTGGGCGATTATCTCAGAAAGCCAACAAGAATTTGAAACTTTTCTTCGTGCCACCTCGTTGATTTCAAATGAGGTAGCGAAGTAGCTGAAGCGGACGGAGCCAAAACAGGTTGCAGACAACCGATGCGGAGCTGCTGAAACGATGCCTGGCCGGCGACCATGGCGCCTGGGAAACTATAGTTCGCCAGTACACTCAAAGGATCTACAACCTGGCTTACCGCTTCACGGGAAAATTTGATGAGGCCGAGGACTTGACGCAGGAGATCTTCCTGAAAATCTATCGGACGCTGGATTCTTACCGGCCGGAATCGGGTGCACTCGTGACATGGATGGTCCGGGTTGGCCGCAACCACATCATCGACCACTACCGGAAATTCAAGACCGAACGCACCCACACGGATTCGCTCGAGGTGGAGTATGAAAAGGCCGAAGAAAATCCGGCCCGCTACGCGAGTCCGGCCGAGGCGCTTGAACAGCTTGAACTCTCCGAACGAGTCCATCAAGCTCTGCTGCGGATTTCGGAAGACCTTCGCGAGGCCGTGATCTTGAGAGATCTAGAAGAGTTCACTTATGAGGAAATTGCGGATATGTTGAAGCTGCCTCTGGGCACCGTGAAATCCAGGATCAATCGAGGCCGCGCGGAATTGGCAAGAATACTCGGAAAGATGAAAGACCGGCTATGATCTGCCTGCAATGTGAAGAACGAATGTCGGATTACCTTGAAGGCGCGCTCAGCCCCGCAGACCGCGATACGGTGGACTTGCACCTTCAGTCCTGCGGTGCCTGCAGAGACCTGTTGGCGGGGATGACCGAAGTGTTGGCATGGGGGAAGTCGTTCCCCGTTCATGAAGCTCCAGTATGGCTGCCGGCGCGAATCATCGCCAACACACCACGTCTGGCACGCGAGAGCTGGACCGACATCCTTACTGCCGCTTGGAAATGGATAATCGACCCGCGTGCCGCAATGGGCGTTTTTACAGCAGTCTTGGTTTTAGGCTGGCTGGGAAGTTTCGCCGGAATTTCACCGAACTGGACCACTGTCGTTCGCAATCCGGCGGCGATCTACTACGCAGCGCAGGGCGCGATGAACCACGCGTACGACGAAGCCATTCGCAGGTATTATCGGTCACCGCTGGTGAACGAGATCACAGCTCGCATCGAGCAGCTTAGGGAGATTTCTTAATGAACTGTTTTTATCACCCAGAAGCTCCAAACGTGGCGTTCTGCATCCATTGCGGGCGGGCGCTCTGCAATGAATGCATCCGCAGCGTGAAGGGAAGCGTCTATTGCGAACCGTGTCTGGGTGACCTCGTCGAAGGCAAAGCCGCGGCGTCCTCCTCAACAGCGGGAACAGGCGTGAAAAATGAAATGGTGACCGGAACGAATCCGGGCGCGGCGTTCGCGCTCGGACTGATTCCCGGTGTCGGTGCGATCTATAACGGCGAGTTCGTGAAAGCCGCGGTTCACATTCTGATTTTTGGGACGCTTGTCTCGCTCTCTGACGCCACAAACACCGCACTGTTTGGACTGGCGGCCGCCGCGTTCTATTTCTACATGCCGTTCGAGGCGTATTACACAGCCAAAAAACGCACGTTGGGCGCGCAAGGAATCATGCTGGAGACGCCGATTGACCGCCTGCAGCAGCAATTCGGCAATATGAAGGATCGAGAGCTGTGGGGCGGCATCGCTCTGGTAATCGTCGGAGGTCTGTATTTGCTCGGGAACCTCGATGTGTTCGATCTGCACAGGATCGCCAGACTCTGGCCTGCCGTGTTGGTTGTGATTGGGGTCTGGTTGCTGAAGAAACATCAAGAAAGGCCGGTGTGATGGGTTTAAAACGCTTCGGCACCGCGGAGCGGTGCTGGCAAATTAGCCAGGGGTACGCGTTTTTTGCGTACCTCTGGTATTGCGACCGCTCCGCGGTGCGAAATATTCAAACTCAAGAACCTACATGCTAGGCCCGCTGCTACTCATCGTAATCGGCGTGCTGTTTTTGCTCAGAAACATGTATCCCGAAGTTTTTGGATTCCACAAAATGTGGCCGGTGATTCTCATCGTCATCGGCCTCGCAAAAATCCTTGAGTACTTCCAAGGACATCCGGAAAAAACAGAAAGCAAGAAGGAGGGCCAATGAGCGTTCGTCGGAGCGCAGGAACGATCTTTTGGGGGCTGACTCTCGTGGCCATCGGCGGCCTGCTCCTGGCAAACAATCTCGGATACTCCATCCGTATTTGGCCTTACATCGTGCGTTACTGGCCGATGTTGTTGATCGTTTGGGGGCTGCTGAAATTCGTCGATTACTTCCGCTTCCGGCGCTCCGGTGACGACCGGCCTTTGTTCTCCGGTGGTGAAATCGCGCTGCTGATCCTGGTGATCTTTGCCGGAAGTGCGATCACCACCGCGGCAAATGTTAGCCCGGGCCTCGGACGCATCTTTGAAATCGGTGATATCGATCTGTGGGACATCACCGGCAACAGCTATACCTACGACCAACATGTCGAGCAACAGAATGTGACGTCCGGTTCCGAAATCGAGATCGTCAACTTTTTTGGCGACGTTGAAGTTCGCCCGGCCGAATCGAACAACATTACGGTCGATGTGAAAAAGACCATCCGCGCCTCGAGCCGGGAAGAGGCCGATCGGCTCGAACAAGAGTTCACGTTTCTGATTCGAGAGGAAGGATCGAAATATCGGATCGCCTCGAATCGAGACGAATCGGGATTTCGCGGAACCCCGCGCCAGCGGTTCAAGAGTTCGTTAATGATTCATGTGCCGAGGCAATCTGCGCTGCACCTCGACAATCGAAATGGGCACGTCATCGTTCAAGATCTCACGGGCAATCAAGCTATTGTCAATCGATACGCCGACGTCGAGGTGCGCAACATCACAGGAAAAGTCGAGTTGGAGAACCGTAACGGCGCCGTCACTGTCGAAGACGTCAGCGATTCCGTCGTGATCAACAACAGATATTCAAACACTACCGTCAAGAACGTGGGCGGCGATCTGCGAATCGAAACCAGGAATGGGTCCGTTGACGTGTCCGGCGTAAAAGGGAGTGCCACAATCGACAATTCGTTCGCGCCGATCAATGTCCAGAACGTTCAAGGCGATCTGACGATTTCGGGACGAAATAATGGTATCGACGTTCGACATGTCGAGGGAGATGTTCGTGCAGACAGTTCGTTTCAGAACGTGACCATTAAAGACCCGCGAGGCGCGGTAAGCGTGACCAGCCGGAACGGCGATCTCTTGCTCTCGTTCGAGAGGCCGCCAGTGAAGGACGTCTCAATCGGATCACGGTTCGCAAATGTGACAGTAGAGCTGCCGTCCAGTTCGGCATTCGCGATCGATGCCCACACGGAGTTCGGGGATGTGGAATCCGACTTCGAAGGACTCACGATCAACAGGTCCAGTCGCGAAAAAAGCATCAACGGCGAATTCAGCCGGGGAGGTCCGCGCTTGACCATCAGTACGCGAAATGGCGATATTCGTTTACAGAAGAGAGGGTAAGGAAATGTTTTGCACACAATGCGGCAACGAAGTCGAGCCGCACGCGCGATTTTGCAGTAAATGCGGACACGAGGTGTCCGAGGCGGCGGCAAGTGCTGCTCCGGCACCGCCGAAAAAGACAGAACATGACATGAACATGCACGTCAACATCCTGGGTTGGCTGCTGGTCGGAAGCGGCATTCTGACGGCAATCGGCGGGATGATTGTTCTGTTTGCCAGCCAGGTCTTCCGCCATCTCCCACTACAGATGGCGCGGGAAATGCCAGTGGGAGTCCCGCCGTTTGTCGCCTGGATCACTTCAGTTGTTGGATTATCGATTATCGCGATCGCGGCGGCTACAGCCGCTTCGGGAGTCGGTCTTCTGCAATATCGAAGCTGGGCGCGCGTCTTCGCGACCATTATGGCCGTACTGCTGGTATTTCATTTCCCGATCGGCACTGCCGTCGCTGTCTACGCGTTCTGGGTCTTGTTCTCTCGAGAAGGTCAGGAGCACTTCAAATCACGCTCCGAAAGTACAATGACGGCGAGTGGCACCTAGTCGCATTTACCTCATCGGATTCATGGGCGCCGGCAAAACGGCGGTGGGCCGGCGCCTCGCAAACAAACTCGGCTGGACCTTCATCGACCTTGACGAGGAAATTGAGCGCCGCGAGGGGCGGCCAATCGCGGACATCTTTCGCCAGGACGGCGAGCCCTACTTTAGGAACCTCGAACGGCTTTGCCTGAAAGACCTGTCTTCATCCATGCAAGCGGTCATCGCGCTCGGCGGCGGGGCGTTTATCGATCCCGAGAATCGCGAGCTGGCTGAAACGACCGGCCTCACCGTGTGGTTGAAAGTCTCTTTCTCCAAACTTGTCGACCGTGTGAGAATTGACGGCACGCGGCCGAAATTCGCCGACAAGGTCCAGGCGGAATGCCTCTACCAGACCCGCGAACCGTTTTACGCGCTCGCGAAACTACATGTTTCGACTGACGAGGGGACGCCGGAATCAGCCGCGGAGGAGATTATCTGCAGGGCCGGTCTATGACCGCCCGTTAGGAGACTATGAGCGTTCTATTGACGTTTCTGTTGTTATTGGCGCCAGTGAAGGTCGAGCATGCACGCTTCAACATTATCAAGGACGGGAACAAGATCGGGACTGACGAATTCACG
>QHXA01000028.1:0-8592 GCA_003222755.1 Acidobacteriota bacterium | reverse complement strand
TGGGAGATCTCACCATCTCTAGCAAGATGGAACTCAACGCGAAATTGATGCCCATCTCTTACGAGGTATCCAACCCCGAAGGAAAGCTGCGACTGAACATCGCGTCGCCGGTCAGTGAATTGCAGACTGTGGTTGGCGGCGATACCTCCTCCGTAGACTTCCGATTTCCGGACGGCGGTGTGATTCTCGACAACAACTTTTTTCATCATTATTTGATCCTGTTGTATCGAGTTCAAATGGGCCAAACCAGCTTTCCAGTTTTCGTTCCCCAGGACAAAAGTATCGGATCCGCGGTGGTGCGCAGCACGGGTCCGCGCACGTACGATCTCGAGATTGGCGATGTGAAGATGCAGGCCACGACGGATGCGGATGGCAGCTTGATCAAGCTGACGGTGCCGGCGGCGAAGGTCGTTGTCGAGCGGTAGTCGCGGGAAATTAGGACTTCGGGGGAAGCAATAAAAAATTTTAGATTTCGCTAGTCAATATTGCTGTTCCGTAAATTGCTCACCGCCAATAGATGTTACAAATTGGCGATGGCCGATGGGCGATGTGTGATTTCGGGAACGCTTCATGCTACTCCGCGAGCATGAGTAGCAAAGCACAGGAATTGCAAAAACGGTTAGTTTCGTTTTCGGCGCAAGTTATTCAGATCTCGGGAAAGTTGCCAAAAACGAATGAACTGGCAATCACGAGGTCCAGCCAAATTGCGGTCTCATTGAGTTCTTTTAGGACAACGCGCAACTTGTGCACGAAATCCGAGCGGCTTTCCGCGCCACACGCTTCGCCGTAGTTAGCGGCGGCTGCTGTTCCTGATCGTAGTAACTGTTTGCCGATATGGCTGGCCTGCACCGTTTTGGGCAACTTTCCCGAGATCTGAATAACTTGCGCCGAAAACGAAACTGACCGTTATTGCAATTCCTGTGCCTTGCTACTCATGCTGGCGGAGTAGCATGAAGCGTTCCCTAAATCACACATCGCCCATCGGCCATCGCCAATTTGTAACATCTATTGGCGGTCAGCAATTTACGGAACAGCGATCGTCGCTAAAAAATTTCAAAATCTTTCCGCATTTCTCACGACAATCCCGCTCCTCGCCGTAATGCGGTAAAATAGCACCTCCTATGGAACTTTCCATCTTCACTGCATTCGTCGCGGGTCTGGTTTCATTCTTATCTCCCTGCGTCCTTCCGCTCGTCCCGGGCTATCTTTCCATCATTTCCGGCTCATCGCTTGACCAGCTCAAGGCACGCGAGAAGGACGGGTCGCTATTCCGAACGGTGTTGCTCAACTCGATCATGTTCATCGTCGGGTTCTCGATCACATTCATTCTGCTCGGCGCTTCTGCCACTTGGATCGGGCAGATCCTCGTGTCGCGCATGAGACTTCTCGGTCAGCTGGCCGGTCTTATCCTCATCGTTTTTGGAATTCACCTGACCGGCATCTTCAAAATTAACTTCCTCTACAAAGACAAACGGTTTCACAACATAGACAAACCGCGCGGACTCGCAGGCGCGCTGGTGCTTGGCCTGGCCTTTGCGTTTGGTTGGACGCCGTGTATCGGTCCGATCCTTGCCGGCATTCTGACAATTGCCAGCACGAAGCAAACTGTGGCCGAAGGCATGTTTCTGCTGGCGGTGTACTCGGCCGGCCTTGGCATTCCGTTCCTCCTTACCAGCATTGCGCTGAACAAATTTCTCGCCTTCTACGGCCGGTTCAAAAGACACTTCCATGCCGTCGAGGTTGTTAGCGGAGCGTTAGTCATTGCTGTCGGTGTGCTGATTTTGACGGGCGGTCTGACGCGGTTTGCGACGTGGTTCTCATTCCTGAACCGCTTTGCGCTGTAGCAGCGGTCATCGACGGCCCCTACAGCAGTTTCAGCGCCCGGTCTTTTTGAATATAGGAATGAAATATTGTTACCGCAGGAGCCGGAAAGTCCTCCCGGTAATGCGCGCCGCGGCTTTCTTCCCGAGCGAGGGCGCACTCGTGGATCATGCGAGCGACGGTAAGGAGGTTCGATTCCTCCTTCATACGATCCAGCAGTTCCAGCCCAGTTTCTAGTTCGCGCGCCTTCCGGACAATGCCGGCGTAGCGCCAGGTGATATCGCGAATGTTCTGGTTGACGGTGGCGAAAATCCCAGAGGATGGTTCGCTGGATTGGAGTGGCGGATTGATCTCGCTCTCCTCTTTCATCGCTGCCCCAGCCCTTCCTCCAAATACCAGCGCTTCCAGCAGCGAATTGCTCGCCAGCCGGTTCGCTCCATGCACGCCCGTGGAAGCGACTTCGCCGGCGGCATACAACCCACGAAGACTTGTGCGGCCGCTGAGGTCGGTCTGCACGCCGCCCATGAAGTAATGTGCCGCGGGCGTGATTGGGATACGGTCGCGGGTGATGTCGAGTCCGTAATTCAGGGACGTCGTATACACATGCCGAAATTTTTTTCGCAATAGATCGGCGGGCACATGTGTCGTGTCGAGGAACACTTTCGCATCCGGCCGTGAGGTCAATTGCCGAAAAACGGCCCGGCTCACTTCGTCGCGGGTCAAGAGTTCATTGACGAATCGCTCGCCACGGTCGTTCACGATGCGCGCGCCTTCGCCGCGTAGCGCCTCGGTCAAAAGAAATCTTGGAGCTCCGTGCAAGCTCAACACGGTTGGGTGAAACTGGACGAATTCCATGTCGCGCAGTTCCGCCCCGGCGCGATATGCAGCAGCGAGTCCATCGCCGGTCGCAGTTTCCGGATTGGTGCTCTGAGAATAGACTTGCGAGCCTCCTCCGGTAGCGAGCAGTGTCGCCTTGGCGTAACAACTTGCAAATTTTCCATTGTGCTCAAACTGAATTCCAATGACGCGGTCGCCATCAGTGATGAGATCGCTAAAGAAGGTGAACGGCGCGATGTGCACATTCGGATTCGCGCGGACGCGCGCGAGAAGCGCATCAATCACAACCTTCCCGGTTAGTCCGCCGTTGCCGTGCACAATCCGCGCGACGGCATGACCGCCCTCGCGAGAGAGAGATAAAGCGTTGCCCTCTCTTTCAAAATCTGCGCCCCACTGCAGCAGCCGTTCGATTTCCAACGGTCCTTCCTCGACCAGAACGCGTACGGCCGCGGCGTCGCAGAGGCCTGCTCCGGCTGCGATCGTGTCGGCGTAGTGCTTCTCAACGTCGTCATCCTGGCCGATTGCTGCCGCGATTCCCCCTTGCGCGTACATGGAATTGGATTCTGTGATCTGTGCCTTTGTGAAAATCGTCACGCGTCCGGCTTCGGCCAAATCAATTGCCGCGCGCAGTCCCGCGATGCCGCTTCCCACGACGATGTAGTCGGTTTGGTGGATCAGGTCATGCATGAAAGATTTTGCCCACCGCGGAGCGGTGCTGGGGAGTTTGGACATTTCGCACCGCGGAGCGGTGCTGGGAAATTAGCCAGGGATACGCGTTTTTTGCGTACCCCTGGAATAATTCGACAACTCTGGACTCCGCACCCAAGGCACCTTATTCGGCGCGGACGGGGTGGTTCGTTCAAGCCGGTGTCGAGGACTCCTCGTACCCCTGGCTAATCTCCTGGCACCGCCCCGCGGTGCATCTACTCTTCAAGCGCCATCGGATCGAAGAAGTATTGGGGCAGCGGGACGCCTCGTTCCTTGAACCGCTCGACAAATTTCGGCACCATGCCGGTGCTGAGAAGCTTGCTGTCATTCTTTGTGGCCTCTCGCTTGAAGAGCGACGTGCGCGTGATGATGTCGCCCTCCATCGACTCCAGTCCCAGAATTTCCTCGACTTGCCGCTTGCCGTTACGATCCTTCTTCAAGTGAATAATCAAGTCGAGAGCATCGACGATTTGACGCCGCAGGGATCTCAGCGGAATTTCGGCGCCGGCGTGAAACAAAATCAATGACTCCAGCCGTGTCAGAGTATCTTTACTCGAGTTCGCGTGCAGCGTTGTCATACCTCCGTCATGGCCGGTATTCATGGCCTGCAACATCTCCAGCGCTTCCGCCGAACGGCATTCACCCACGACAAGGCGGTCCGGACGCATTCTCAGCGAACCGACGACGCATTCGCGCAGCGTGCCTCCGCGCTCGTCCGGTACTGCGACCAGGCGCACCCAGTTTGGATGCTCGAGCTGGATTTCCGGAATATCCTCGATCGTGATAATGCGCTCGCTAATATCCACTCGGGAGCACAGCGCATTCAGCATCGTTGTCTTCCCTGAGCTAGTACTGCCGGAAATCATGATGTTCACGCGCGCGCGCACGCATGCGTCCAGAAACTGACCGGCTTTCTTGGACAGAGCTCCGGCGACGACCAGGCTCTCCAGGCCGCGGTGCTTGGGCATGAACTTTCGGATGCTGAGCGTCGCATAATCGGGCGAATGCGGCGGCCGCGTGATGTGGAATCGCGATCCGTTTGGCAACATCCCATCCCACTGCAGCCGCCCAATAATCACCGTGTTCGGCATGCCCGTTATCAGTGTCAGCGCTTCCTCGAAGTCGTGTTCGTTTTTGAAAGGCGAAGTAATCGGTTGCAGTTTGCCTTCGCGCTCAGCGTAGGCGTGTTGATGGCCGTTGAACATCAATTCGTTCAGGTGCTCATCGACCAGGATTCGAGTGAGAACTTCCAGTTCAGGAGGCATCATGGTGCAATTATCGTCCTTATCCATTAATTTGCCCTCAAGGCCTAGGCATTGTAGCGGAATGCCGCGCAATTTGAGCCGCGGATTTACCGTACCCATTTTGCGCACGCCGGAGGCGTGTCAGGGAATTAGCGGGGGTTAAGCGAGCGGGAGCGAGCGCAACCCCCGGTTGTGTGAACCAAAGACATCCGCACCTTGGAAAGGGTGCGAGGATTCCTCGCACCCTTTCCAAGGGTGCGGATTTCACCGGGGTGTTATTCCGGGAGTACGCGCACAAAAAACCCGCGCGTACTCCCGGCTAATTTACTTACACGCCTTCGGCGTGCGCAAATAGACCGCCCATACAGTAGAAAACCGGGCATTTGTGGAGGGGGGAGGACTATGACCACACTCGTATTGGTTTCTTGCCACACAAACCAACTACGCGACTCTGGGCGGAACAGTTGCCGATGCTTCCGGCGCGTTGATTCCCGTAGTCCCCTCCTTGGCGAAGGAGGGGACTAGCCTTCGCGGAAGTAGTTCCCTGCACCCCTTTGGCGCCACCCGCTACTTGATCTTCTTCATCCACGCGAGGATCGGCCCGGACACCGTCTGGTCGGGCGTGTCGATGGAGAAAACCTCCGACATGTGGCTTTCATCTTTCAAATAGAGCATCGTCGGGCAGTGGCCGGGGCCGTCTTTCGCTTTTGCTCCATCGACATTGCACAATGCATCGTGCAATGCGATGTCGGCAGCGGTCATGCCACCGCTCACTCCAGGATCAAGCTCCGCTCGCGCTAACATAATCGCCACGTTCGTCGACTTAAACCCTGGAAGATTCGATCGCGCAGCCTGCGTTGCGGCATCAAGTTGCTGACCGCCACGTCCGCCGCCTGGGCCACCACCGGGTGCTCCGCCACGCGGCGGCGCCGGCGTGACACCGCTGGGCCCGCTGATCGCGCCGGCGCTGCTGCCTGCGCCGCCGGTTTCACTACACGTTGTGCCGGCGCCTGCTAACGCGTTAGCGCCACCAGCAGCCCCTCGCTCGCCGCCGCGTGCGCCCGCGCCCCGTCCGGCTTGCGCGCCCACGTCAGGCACGGGATTCCCCGACATGAAGATAGCGCCCTTCACGCCGGGCCCTTTCGGCCCGTGAAGTTCGGGATGACCGATATAGACGCCTAACGGTCCATTGCCCGCCGAATGCGCCCAGATGAACGTGCGGTTGGGATCGCCGCCATATTTCGCGATGTTCGACTGCAGCCACTGAATCATCACAGAAATGTCCTTGCCTCCGTCATCCCAATTCTCGCCGGGATGCCGTTGCATCGTGACGCCGATCATATTGTTCTTCACCGCCCAGCGTCCGATATTGTCGTAGAACGCGTTCGCTTCCCGGTCCTGCTGCTCGATCTTGTTGCCGGCGCCACCGGGAACATAAATCAAGACGGTACGATTGCTGGCGCCCTTGTCCGGGCTGAAGACATCGATCAAATCCTTTTGATGCGGACCAAAGGACACATCACGTGACAGCTTCACTCCCGGGTACAGAGGCATCAGATTCGTCGGCGCCGGAGCACCCGGCGGCCAATATGTGTTGTAGTCATTCTTCGGCATCAGCGGCCTGTACAGTTTCGCGGTGCACGGCGGATCGACAATCTGGCCGATCTTGCGTAAGCCGGCCTCGATATCCGGCGGCACCTGAGCTTGAGCCATCGAAGCCATGTATGCAATCCACACGACCGCGCCCAACATCCACGTGTTGATCTTCATCTCTGCCTCCTCGAAATTTCATTGCTGAAAATACGGTAGAAGAATAGCTACAAAAAGGCACATAAAGCACAAGAAATCTCTATACTCGCACGGTGCACGAGGCGGCTCTAATCGAGTTCGAGCGCGTGACGGTGATGCGCGGCAAGACTGTTGCGCTTCAGGATGTTTGCCTGCGGATTGGCCTGGGTGAGCACATTGCCATTCTCGGGCCCAACGGCTGCGGCAAATCGACGCTGATCAAGACGATCACGCGCGAATGCTACCCGCTCATTGCCGAAGCTTCATCGGTGCGAATCCTTGGCGAACAACGCTGGAACGTGGCGGAATTGCGGACGCTGCTGGGCATCGTGTCGAGCGACCTCATGACCACATGCACGCGCGCGGTCTCAGGCCGCGATATTGTGTTGTCCGGGTTCTTCTCGAGCATCGGGATCTGGCCTCATCAGGAAGTCACGCCTGAAATGTATGAATGCGCCGAACGCGCGATGGCGCTGCTGGAGGTTTCGCATCTGGCCGAAAGATGCACCGACGAGATGTCTTCGGGCGAAGCCAGACGTGTGCTGCTCGCGCGAGCACTCGTGCACGATCCGCGAGCATTGATTCTGGATGAGCCGTCGGTTGCGCTCGACTTGTCGGCACAGCATGAATTGCGGCTGATCCTGCGCAAATTGGCTCGCTCGGGGATCGGAATCGTGATGGTGACGCACCATCTCTCGGATTTGATCCCAGAGATCGAGCGGGTTGTATTGATGAATCGCGGCCGCGTTATTGCCGATGGGCCGACTCGGCAAATTCTCTCCGAGTCGAGATTGTCGGAACTGTTTGGCCGGCCCGTCGAATTATCCGAACGCGATGGATACTACAACCTGTGGTGAAGTATCCATTGTGCGAACGCCGGAGGCGTGTCAGGAAATTAGCCGCGGGTTAAGCGAGCGGAGCGAGCGCAATCCCCGGTTGTCTAAAACGAAAAAACAGCCGCACCCTGGAAGGGTGCGAGGAGTCCTCGACACACCCTTGAGGAACTACGTTCGGGGAGGGGCTAATCCCCTCCTCAGCCCGCGAAGCGCAAGCGCAACAGCGCGCAGCCTGAAGACGCGAAGCGCAAGCGCGACAGCGCGCAGCCTGAAGAAAAGAAGCGTGGCTGCGCCATTAAGAAAATGTCGCGAAGTCGTGATGGCGCAGATGGGGTGGTTCGTCCAATCCCCGAACAGATTCTTATCGGTGGCTTGAACGAACCACCCCGTCCGCGCCGAATAAGGTGCCTTCGGGACATTTTATTGATGGCGCGGCCACCCCTCCTTTTCCGATCGTTCCAGTCTTGTAATTCGGATTCAGTTCTTTGGCGTTTCCGTTTTCTCTCGGCGCCCGTCTGAAATCGCTAGAAGATCGCGGACGGACGCTTCGCGACATCAGGAAACGTCCGGAGTAATTGCGCGTCGAAGGTTGCAAGCTTCATCCTTCTTCGGATAGCAAGTTCAACGAACAAAATGTCGTACGGAGAGATGCCCGAACGAATTGAGCGTATCAATGCGCCGCGCCATAGTTGACGCACAGGGATGGCTTGAATGCCTAATCGCGCGGCAGCCTGGAGCTTGGTCAGACTTTCGTCTGAAGTGATCACTTTTGTTCTCACGGCCATCCAAAGAACACTCAGGATTTCAGCCTGCCATGAAGCGGGCGCCGCTACTTCGGCTATTCGCTTCCAGAATCGCTGACATTCTTCCACATGAGGTTGGGTGTCCAGCAGGTAGTAGGCGACGACGTTTGTGTCGACAACAGCTTTCATTCACGGCCTTTTCGTTTCCAGCTGTCCACTTCGTGTGCTTTTGGCCGCCGTAACTGCCGTTGCCACGACTCTTCAATCTGACGGAGAGCGGAAATCCGATCGCCCGCATGCTCCTCGAGAATATCCCTGATCTCTTGTTGCATCGAGCGCTGATTCTTCGCGGCTAAATGTTTCAGGGCACGCGCAACCTTCTGCGGAACGCTGCGGATGGTCAGAGTTGGCATTGGACTCCTGCATGCATTCTGCTAGCACAATTGTACCTTACCTGAACTGCTGCAGCCCAGCGATGCGCGGACTCAAATTTATCCATTTTGCGCACGCCGGAGGCATGTCAGGAAATTAGCCGGGGGTTAAGCGAGCGGAAGCGAGCGCAACCCCCTGTTGTCTGGAAACGAAAAAACAGCCGCACCCTGCAAAGGGTGCGAG
>QHXA01000588.1 GCA_003222755.1 Acidobacteriota bacterium | reverse complement strand
AGATAGAATGAGACGGCATGAAGACAGCCGTCAAGATCCTTGCGGGATTCGTTGCGTGCTGCGTGTTGGGAATCGTGAGCACCCACGCGAGCAATCCGGCTCCTGACACGCAAAAGGACAGTCCCGAGGCCGAGTTCCAAATGGCTCGGATGAAATATCGGACCTTTGGCGGTGGGGGTTCCCACGGGTACTTTCAGCCGTGGTGGGCCATCGATTACCCGCTGGCGGAGGAGCATTTCTTTCCAGCGCTGCGCAGGAATACCAATATTCAGGTTGCGGATGAGGAGCGGCATCTGGAGATCACGGATGATCGTGTCTTCGAATATCCGTTCCTGTTCATGGGAATTGGAGTCCGAACAGCCTGGAAGCGGCGCGCCTGCGAGAGTACTGCCAACGCGGTGGGTTCTTACTGGTTGATGATCTGCACGGCGAATACGATTGGGCAATATTTGCGTCCGCGATCAGGCGCGTGTTCCCGGATCGGCCGATCGTCGATATTCCAGAAAGCGATCCGCTCATGCATGTCTTCTTTGATTTAGATGAACGTACTGCGATCCCCGGTGAACGGCATTTGCGCATGACGCGAGGGCAACAAATCGTGGCGCAGATGGAAGGTCCGCCGCGCTGGCGCGGCATCTATGATGATCGCGGTCATCTGATGGTCGCGATCAATTTTAATATCGACATGGGAGACTCTTGGGAACACGCGGATGATCCGATTTATCCCGTTCCTATGACTGCGCTGGGATACAAGCTTGGGATCAACTACATCATCTACGCCATGACGCATTGAGGGCTGTAGCGTTACTGTGCCGGTTCAATGCGAAGCACAGCCCCGTCTTCCGCGTCAGTCAAGACATACAGAAGTTCGTCGGGCCCTTGCCGCACGTCACGGATTCGCTGGTGTAACTCGACCAGCAACGACTCGCGTCGCAGCTCTTCCATCTTTTCATTGAAGAGAATTCGTTCCAGATGGCCTGTGCCGGGAATCTCGCCGGTACGCAAGCTTCCGACGAAGACGTCACCTTTCCATTTCGGAAGACGGTTGCCCGTGTAGAACGCCATACCAGAAACAGCGATCGAGGGCATCCAGAACACGACCGGCGGCTCAAAACCATCATGCGTGGGTCTTTCCGCCTGCCATGGACCCTGGTAAGTACGTCCGAAGCTCACGATGGGCCAGCCGTAGTTACGTCCGGGCCGGATGATGTTGATCTCATCCCCGCCATTTGGCCCGTTCTCGTTTTCCCACACCTCACCGGTTACAGGATGGATTGCTAAGCCAAGCGACGTTCGATGTCCCAGCGAATAGATCTCCGGCTTGACGCCTTCGCGACCAACGAAAGGATTGTCGCTCGGAACGCTGCCGTCGTCGCGAACCCGCAGCAGTTTGCCGCCATGGCTCTTGAGGTCCTGCGGATCATTACCGCCGTTGGTCATGAAGATCGTGCCATCACGGCCGAACGCGATCCGCGACGCACCGGCGCCGGGCTGCGCGACAAAGATATCGCGAACTTCCGTGAGCGCCTTTCCGTCCCACCGTCCGCGCGCCAGAGCGTTGGTCGAGCGCTCGCCCTCCAGCGGTTTCGTGTAGGTAAAATACACGAGGTGGTTTTCGGCGAAGCCGGGATGGAGAACGAGATCCATTAAGCCGTGGACTGCACCCGGCTCGCCGGATTTACCTGCGTAGCGTGAGGCAGGTACGCCTGCAATTGGCTGCGGGTCGAGCACACCGTTGCGGACGATGCGAAGTTTGCCGGTCCGCTCGGCGACCAGAATCCCACCGTCCGGTAGAAATGCCAAACTCCAGGGATACGTCAAGCCTTTAGTGACCACGACGACGCGAATCCGCTGTCCTTCGGCCGTGTCGAACTCGATCGGCGATCTCGGCAGCGGGCGATCGGCAAGACCCGTGGGAGCGACCGGGATGTTATTTCGAAACGGCACTTTTTGCTGCGCAGTACCCGCAAGCGTGAACAGTAGAAGCGATAGCAGCGCCGTACACCAAATGATTTTCATCGATGAGAACCTCTCGAATTCGTTGCGGACGACGACGTAACATCTTAGTCGATATTTTCCGGACTTACACTCCTCTCCTCGCCTGCGTTTGAGTACGAAAGGTTATTGAATAACGCATCGTTTTCGTCGGTGGGATGCTGTGCTGCCAGCACCGGTCGCAAACGCATCCGACAAGGAACGCCGAGCGGCTCCTTACTTATGCCATGGCAACCGAACCTATATATGATTACCGCAATGGATCGAACTTTCTTGCTGATCGGAGCGGTACTCGGCTTTCTGGGTGTAGCACTCGGGGCTTTTGCCGCCCATGCCCTAAAGAGCCGGCTTTCGGCGGAGATGCTCGCGGTATTCGAAACCGGCGTGCGCTACCAAATGTACCACGCCTTTGCGGTGCTGATCGTCGCCGCCGCGATAGGACACATCGGCAACGCTCGCTTGCTGGTGATAGCCGGCTGGTTCTTCTTCGCCGGCATTCTGCTGTTTTCGGGGAGTCTCTACGCGCTGGCGCTCACGAGCGTTAGAATACTTGGAGCCATCACGCCGGTCGGCGGCCTGCTCTTTCTAATCGGCTGGGCATGCCTCGCAGTCTTCGCGGTCATCAGATAGCCGCTTCGAAAGAGAAGTCATCGGCTGCAGTTTCGAGGCATAAAGCTTTTGTGGTTACACCGCGCTGCCCACATCCTGCAGGCATTCGGCAATCGTGCGGGTAATGGCTGCGATGTCGAACGGTTTCCCCAGCCAGACACGGCCAGTGCTTTCGATGAACTTCAGAGTTTCGGGATTCATCAAGTCGCCGGTCACGAAGATGAGGCGCCGCTCGAGCGCCGCGCCTTTGCGTTTGATGGCGGCGTAAAACTCGGGACCGCTGATCTCCGGCATTTTGACGTCGGCGACAATCAGGTCGAATTTCTGTTGATCGATCATTTCCAGAGCCACGCGGCCGTTGGCGGCGGCGTGCACGTCGTATCCCGCGTTACGAATCACATCCTCGAACAGCTGCCGGATTTGGGGTTCGTCCTCAACGACCAAAATCCTCTTGCGCAGTAGGGCGGGCACTCGAACAACCGCAGGTTCCGGACTCGGCTGCGGCGCCCAGCGCTGTACTGGCAGCTCGATGATAAACGTTGTTCCACGGCCCGTCGTGCTTTCGAGGTCGATACGGCCGCCGTGCTCGCCAATAATCGCCTGAGAAATGCTTAGCCCGAGACCCGTGCCTTTCCCGACCGGCTTCGTCGTAAAGAAAGGCTCGAAAATGCGGCGGAGGTTTTCGCGCGGAATTCCGGGCCCGTCATCGGAGAAGAAGATTAAGATCTTGCCCGGTTCCGCCCGCGTGGAAAGGCGCAGCAGTCCTTTGCCGTGGGCATCGATCATGGCCTGCTCCGCATTGACGATGAGATTCAAGAAGACCTGCTGAAGTTGATGCGGGTCGGCCATCGTCTCCTGCAAATCCGGCGCGAGATCGGTGTTGACTTCTATATTGCTGACTTTCAGTTCATAGGCGCGCAATTCCAGGGCTTTCTTCAATACGGCATTAATCTGCGTTGGCTTGCGCTCCGGCTTTTCCTGCCGGGTAAACGCCAGCAGGTTTTTCACGATCTTCGATGCGCGCTCGGCTCCATCTTTAATTCTTGTGAGCGATTGCACATTCTTCTCGTTCAGTTCGCGCGTCATCATTAATTGAATGTTGCCGATCACGATCGTCAGCGGGTTGTTCAATTCATGCGCGATGCCTGCAACGACTTGTCCCATCAATGCCACTTTCTCGGAGTGCAGAAGCAGATCGTAGGATGATTTCAGCTTCGTATTCATGTCATCCAACGTTTTGCTAAGCACGCCGATTTCGTCGGAACGATCGAGTGTGAAGCCACCGGCGAGATCGCCATCTGCGATGCGGCGGGCAGCTGCTGTCAGAACTTCCACGGGGCGGGTGAAGCTTCGCAGCATGAACATCAGACTTCCCATCGCGATGACGATGAATACGGTGCCGAAGGCAGTGAGCAGCGTCTTGAGGTTATTGATGCCAGCGTATGCTTCGGCACGTTTCTGATCGATTACAATGGCCCAGGGTGAAGGCGCGGCGTGCTCAGTGACGAGCAGCACATTCGATGAATCCGGGTATTTGAATGGACCAAGCTCTCGATTTTCATCTGTGCTGGCGATGACACGCTTGGATTGCTCGTCCACCAGTTGCGCGGTTCCGTGCGCCGGTCCAATGCGCCCAAGAATCGTGCGAATCGAAGGATGCGAGTTCGGAATAGCGCCGACCAATAGCCCAACAGTGTCTCCTTGCGGATTCGTCAGTGGCGATGCCACAAAAATGTTGAGTCCGGAAGGATTTTCCGAGAGCAAGAAAAGAACATCCGCCGACGCATTCTCTAACTTCTGTCTGATTTCATCTGACTTTTGGAATTTACGATCGATGAGGTCCTGATCGGGTGGCTCACTCCATAAGACCTTGCCCGTGGCATTAATCAGGTAGACGCTAGAGAAAACATCGGACTGGTAGAAGAGATAATGAAGGGTTGTCCATGCGGGAATCTGTTTACCTTCTCTCTTTTCCTCCAGCGTCTGAAGGCCATAAACAAGCGCCGGCAGAGCCGCGACAGTTTGCAGGCGGTCCACGCCTCGTGTGAAGAATCCGGTGAGTTCCTGTGCGATTGCTCGAGCCGTATTCACGCGTTCATCGAGCAGGACTTTCTCTTGCGCACGAACATAGTAACTGCTGAAGGCGATATACACCACAAGCAGTGCGGCTGTGCTCACGGTGACGAACAGAGATGTCTTCTGTTTGAGATTCACGGCGTCATCTCTTGAGTTCAATCGACGGGAGGCTTACTGTTGGCCTTTCATCGACATCGATCGGCAGGGTTGCTGGTTTCGCCTTCTCATGCCAGACCCTGACCGTGTATTTTCCGGGCGGGACATCCTTCAGGACAAATTTTCCGTCCCTGCTCGTTGTGGTGAAATAAGGGGTTTCGGCGACAATGACGTAAGCAGACATCTCGGCGTGCACGTTGCAGAGCATCGTCCAGACACCGGGTTTGTCGAAGAGATGATATTTCGTGGTGTTCTGCGGATACGTGCCCAGGTCGAACCGGGGCGGGCCCGGCGAGAACACATTGTGCCGGATTTCGTCGCTATTCGGGAAAGCTTGTAGCAAACGAGGAAATCAGAATGAGCCAGCGAAGTCCCCTCCTCAGCCGAGGAGGGGTGGCTGCGCCATCAAGAAAATGTCGCGAAGCCTCCTTTGAAAGGCGCAGACGGGGTGGTGCTGGTCAAGAAAATTATTTGTGGCTTGAACGAACCACCCCGTCCGCGCCGAATAAGGTGCCTTCGGGACATTTTTGTTGATGGCGCGGCCACCCCTCCTTTTCCAAGGAGGGGAATTTTTCGGCTCCGAGCAGATCTCTCTCCTCAAAACAAAAACTCCAATCGAACCAATCCTTCGTTCAAGCCAGTCCGGTCGGCCGTCGCGGCCCGAATGCGATTGAAAAAATGTCCTTCCGCGAGCACGCGGACATTCGCGCGTACCAGAAGACTGACCGCGGGAATCATTTGAATCACATTCCGCCGGCCGTCGGAAAAATTTGTTTTCTCAAACCGAAACGTTGGCATGACCCACGGCAGCACGCGGTAATCCGCTTCGGCCATAATGGAACTGCTATCGATCGTCCGGGGTGACGAGCCGCGCAATTCGTCTTCACCGAAAACCGCAGCGCCAAAGACGTTCAGGTCTTTGAGCCATGTATCGACCCGAAAGCCGGAACGCATAAACCAATTTTCGGTGACTCCGGCTATTCCGGCCGGGCCTTTACCTCGATAGGCAAACACTCCAATGCCAAAGGCAGTTTCCCTGTAACCTTCGGCCGTGTTCGGCTGCTCCTCGGTTTCTGTACGGGAACCGACGACGCCGAGGCCGCCGATCTTATAGGAAATTGTGCCGTAATAATCCTTAAAATTGTTGTTTTCGGGACGGCCGTTTGTCCCTTGTAGAACGCCGGCCGCATATTCCACCCCGCCCCGATCGTCGGGGCCCGTCACTGCACCCCACGCCTCAATCCCCGCGTCATGGTCGCGGAAGCCGAAGCCGTTTGCCGTCACTCGAAAATCGCTTGCGCCGAAATTCTGAGCCGTCGTTCGCCGGAACGTATTGGAAAACGGTTCCGCCCGGGTATCAATGCGTCCAAGTTTCAGTGTGAGCCAATTTTGGCCTGGAGAATCCGGAGCGATGCGGAATTGGCCGTACGCACGGTCCAGAAAGAGCTGGTTCGTGGAGCCTGCCATAAAGATGTTGCCGAAATACGAAAACGTATCGCCCGCTGCTCCTGCAAAGTAGCCCGCCACACCATTGGGAAAGTCAAAGTTCACGTGTACTGGTGTCGTGGGCCGGACATTCACGTCGGTTAGAACACGTACAGCAATTGGTGGGATTCCAGGAATAGCGCCCGGCCAGACCGCTTTCGGCCAAAGTTTCTTCCACGCCGGAGCTCCCAAAGAAACATCCGGCGTCTTGAGGAATTTCTCTTCGTTGAGCGGAATGCGATAGCCATTATTCCGGAACGCAATACCGAAAGCATTCAGCTTCGGAGGAATAACATGGCACGTCGTGCAGGAGGTCTCGTATCGACGGGCGAACATCGGCAGAGCCAAAGCAGGTTCAGCGACCGCGGATAGGAGAAAGCCAGAGACCACAAACCTCAGCAGCACGTCGTATACTTATCATGTGACTGCCCGAAAACGAAAAATATTGGTCGTCGATGACGACGCTGGTATCCGTGCCTCACTCGGAGTGATTTTGCAGAATTGGGGCTTTGAAGCGTTACAGGCAAGCGATGCAGCCGAAGCGATTCGTTTGGTCGAGCGCCAGGATCCGGATATCGTCATCACGGATCTGGTTATGCCTGAAACTTCCGGTCTGGATCTTCTGCGGAGCCTGAAAGCCGGAGACCCGCATCGGCCGGTGCTGCTGATCACCGCTCAAGGAAACATTGACGTTGCCGTCGAGGCAATGAAGCTAGGCGCGCGCGATTTTCTGACGAAGCCACTGACGGATCTTCCGAAGTTGAAAGCCTTGCTCGACGATGCCGAACGCGAACTCGAAATGCGCCGCAAGGCCAGGCGACTCACCGCGCGAATCGAAGAAAACGGCGGGCTTGGCGATTTCGTCGGCGTCAGTAAGGCGATCCGTGAAGTATTTGAACTGATCGAGAGTGTGGCGCAACGTGACGTGTCGGTGATGATCACAGGCGAAAGCGGGACCGGCAA
>QHXA01000624.1 GCA_003222755.1 Acidobacteriota bacterium | reverse complement strand
CTATCTCTGCCGCGCGCTGCAGGCCGGCGCCGCAGGCTATCTGCTGAAAGGTGCTCCGGCCGCTGCAACTGTCCGTTTCCGGTCACTCCGTGCGATTTTGGACACCGTCCTCAACGTAGGCGCGGCGTATGAGCATGGGTTTGACCGCGTGCAGTGTGATGGCATGCTGCATGCTTCAGGTCGCAATCATGTCGATATGGGCCAACGATTTTCGTTTTGCGATCCGCCTGCTCTCCAAGCACAAGCAATTTACGGCAATGGCCGTTGCTACTCTGGCTATCGCGATTGGGGCGAATACCGCAATTTTTTCTGTGACTCGCGCCGTACTTCTGGACCCGCTGCCGTATCCCAACGCGGCGGAGATCGTGATGCTGTGGGAAGACGCCACACGTCTCGGTTTCCCTAAAAACACGCCGGCACCGGGCAATTACGCCGAATGGAAAGCGCAGAACGGCGTCTTTCAAGGGATGGGTGCCTCCAGACCGCGAAGCTATAACCTTACAGGCATCGGCGAGCCGGAGCGTCTTCAAGGCCGGCAGGTGACGCATGATTTCTTCGCTGTCCTCGGTGTGACGCCGCTCCTCGGACGTCCATTCATCCCGGAAGATGACAAGCCGGACGCGGCGAAAGTAGCGGTGATTAGCGCCGCACTTTGGCAGTCGCGATTCGGCGCAGCATCCGATGTTGTGGGAAAGACTGTACTGCTTGATGGCACGGTCCACACGATCGTAGGGGTGATGCCTCCCGGGTTCGACTTTCCATCCAAAGGCACCCAGATTTGGACTCCGATTGCACTCAGTTCCGAGGATCTCGTGAATCGCAGCTTTCATTACCTGCAGGTCGTGGCGCGGTTGAAGCCAGGCGTCTCGTTAAAACAGGCGCAGCAGGAAATGG
The DNA here is from genome assembly GCA_003222755.1 of Acidobacteriota bacterium. Lineage (GTDB taxonomy): Bacteria > Acidobacteriota > Terriglobia > 20CM-2-55-15 > 20CM-2-55-15 > 20CM-2-55-15. Next base: position 3,763 of record QHXA01000624.1, on the reverse strand, counting down.
ATGCGCTCGCAGAACGTCTCCAGAAGGAATATCCGGCAACCAACACGAATGTCGGCGTTCGCGTAGTTTCGCTGCGAGATGAGATCGTCGGTGACACGAGGACGGCGGTCCTGCTGTTACTTGCGATAGCAGGGGCGGTCCTCTTGATCGCATGCGCGAACCTCGCAAATATATTGCTGGCCCGATCGATCAGCCGGCAGCGCGAGATCGGAGTGCGGATCGCTTTGGGTGCGGGGCGCGGGCGACTGATCCGGCAGTTGTTCATTGAGAATGTGATCGTATCCGGTGTCGGCGTCGTGCTGGGTCTTCTTTTGGCGCAAGGCAGCCTGGAATTTTTGTCGGTGCTGCTTCCGCAAAACCTGACGTCGGCACGGCTGGTCCTCGATGCTCGGTTGCTTCTGTTCGCATGCTCGGTCGGAGCTTTGACAACCGTTCTGTTCGGAGCTGTGCCGGTACGTCAGGCCTGGCATCTTGGTGTGGCGGAAACGCTGGGACACGGCGGCAGCCGATCCGGCGAAAATCGCAAGTCACACCGTTTGCGCAGTTGGCTGGTCGCGTCACAGACGGCGTTCACCTTCATGTTGCTCGTTGCAGCCGGTCTCATGCTGCGGACCTTATCTCAGCTTCGTTCGATTGATCCCGGATTCCGCGGCGACAATGTGCTCACGATGCGCACCGCGCTCCCACTGCCGCGCTACCGTGGGGTCGCACCGCGCGCTGCCTTCTATTCAGGCGTTGTCGACGAAGGCGTCGTTGACGCGGGGTTTACGTCATGGCTACCGTATACAAACTACGGCGGCACATCGGCATTCGTCATTGAAGGCAGAGCCGCACCACCGCCAGGACAAATCAATGATGCGAATATCCGGCTCGTCACACCGGGTTATCTCACGGCAATCGGTGTAAGCCTGATTGAAGGACGTCTGCCTACGTCTGCGGATCACGCGGGAACGGAACCCGTGACTGTGATCAATCGAACGATGGCTCGTCAGTTCTGGCCCGGAGAAGATCCACTCGATCACCGCATCCGCATTTGCCCGGATTGCCCCTTTGTACGAATCGTCGGTGTGATCAGCGACATTCATCAAAAGGCACTCGAGGTGGAAGTGCGGCCCGAATACTTCATTCCTTTTGATCAGGTTCCTCAAGCGATCGCGTTCGCACCGCCTCAGGACCTCGCCATTCGTGTTGCGGGCGATCCGGCCGCGTTGGCTCCGGCGGTGCGGCGTGCAATCTGGTCTGTCGATCCGAATCAACCCGTCGCCCAGGTCCGCGTACTGGCCGACTACCTGGCCGAGGATCTTGCCCCACGAGGATTTCAGACGCGGCTGACGGCCGCTTTCGCCCTTGTGGCGCTGCTTGTGGCTTCGTTAGGCATTTACGGTGTGCTGTCGTATGCCGTGTCTCAGCGCCGCCGCGAAATCGGCGTGCGCATAGCGTTAGGCGCGACCCGGATCGAGATCCTCCGGTTCATCACGGTGCACGGCATACGGCCGGCGCTGGCAGGACTCGTTATCGGGTTCGGTGCGGCTTTCGGTCTAGCGCGTCTGATCTCGAGCCTTCTTGCCGGCGTCAACGCTCATGATTCGATCACGTTCGCGTCTGCGGCTGCGGTGCTGGTGCTGACGGCCCTTGTGGCGTGCAGCATCCCGGCTCTGCGCGCCGCCAATGTCGATCCCGGCAAGGTATTGCATTATGAATGACTGAGCCTACACGCGGAGGAGATAAGAACATTCTCAATTACGCAAAGTTCCGATGGATCGCCGGCGGGGAGAACGCCAGTCCACCCATTTGGACCGGCGGCTCTCCAGCGGAATCGGTGAGACCGGCGGCTAGAAGCTGTACTTCAGCGCAAATTGGATCACGCGTGGGTTCACGTTGGTGGACGTGATCTGTCCGAAGGCCCCCGACCTCACGTTGGGAAGGGCATATGTGGCTGCCGCACCGAAGTTTGGATTCGAGAACTGCGGATGGTTGAAGGCGTTAAAGAATTCGGTGCGGAACTGGATCGAGTGATTCTCCGCGATCCGGATCCTTTTTAAAATCGCCATATCCCAGTTGAACTGGCCGGGGCCGAGAATAATACCGACCCCTGAATTGCCGTAGTCCGTTCCGTTTCCGATAACGGGCGGCGCGCAAAACGCGCTTTTGTTGAAATAGCCCGGTCCGCCACTTGCGCCACCCAACCGCTGCTCGATACTACCCGAGGTTGCAATGTTCGCGTAAGTCACCCCTGGGCACAGCTGGGCCCGGCCGAATCCGGTGAAAGCGCTGCCCGCGGTCCCATAGATCGTCCCGGCGGTGGGATCAGCAATCGTCATCGGAGTACCGTTCTGCACCACCGTAACTCCGGATAGATTCCATCCGCCAAGAAGCCTCTCCATTACGCCAGTGTGCGTCCCGAAAGGAAGATCGTAGCTGTAGTTGACCACGAAGCGCTGCGGACGGCTGAACTGCGCCGGACCCCACTGCTGCCACATGTCCTCGGCGTTATTGCTGTTCGCCTGATTGTTGGCCAGATTCGTCAAGTTCTTGCTCCAGGTGTAGGCGCCCTGCACCATGAAGCCGCGAGAGAACTGCTTGCGCACAGTCGCCTGCAAGCTGTCGTAATTGGAAGCACCATCGAAATCCGTACCTCGCACGCCCACAGCCTGGTAACCGAGGTAAGGCACGCGGAACGGTACGTTGGCGATGGTATTCGTGGTGATTCCGTTGATCGGATGCTCCGGACTCGCCAGTCTCGCCGTATTGTGGTTGTGATACTGAGTCATTAGATTGATCCCGCTGGATCCGACGTAGCCGACCTCCAACACCCAACTCGGGGCAAACTGATACTGCACGCCAAGGTTGTACTGACGGATTAGCGGATTGTGTACGACCTCGGCCAGCAAGGGGACGTTCAAGTTCGAGGTCTGGCCTGTTTGGAAATTGGCCCAGCGTGATGAGAACGTACCGAGCGCCGGTGTCGATGGGAAGGGATCCGCGAGCGTTTGCTGATTCTGCGGATTAAAGTCGACGGTTGCAGCATAGGGATTCCCCTGTTCCACCGAATACACGATCCGGTCCCCGCCGACGCGGTCATAGAAAATGCCGGCTCCTCCGCGCACAACCAGCTTGCTCGACACCTGGTAGGCAAATCCCAGGCGCGGCCCGAAGCTGCTCAGAGGTGGGTGCTTGCGCAGTGGATTATTGCTCGAGTTGATGAGAATGCCTTCCGGCGGCGGCGGATAGAACTTGGTGTAATTGCTCGGCACGACCCACTGGCTGACGCCGGGCCCCGAAGTGGTCGGTCCCGTTGGAGGAATCGGCACGGCCTGAATGCGGCTAATCCAAGTCTGCGTCAAGTTCCCGTACTTGTCGGTAAGCGCTCCGTTGTACTCCCAGCGAACGCCGAGATTCAACGTCAGCCGCGAACTGAATTTGTAATCGTCCTGAAAGTAGGCACTGCCGCCGCGCGCGCTGTAGCCATGAATGATTCCGTCGGCTGCGCTGCGGGAGCAGAACAGGCAAGCTTGAATATTGCCCGGTGCTCCGGTCTGCGGGTTGCCGGGACCGCCAACCAGCAGGTCGTTGAATGTTCCCACGGATAGGCCTCCTCGCACTCCGGACCAAATAATAGGCCAATCGTTTCTCTCCAACTCGACTCCCGCGCGGAACGTATGCTTCCCGTGCGACCACGAAATCTGATCCGCTACCTGATATTGATTGGTCACGCTGAAAGTAGGACCTCCTCCTCCCAGGATGCTGTACCCTCCCGCGATAA
>QHXA01000623.1 GCA_003222755.1 Acidobacteriota bacterium | reverse complement strand
CGCATTAGTGCTGCCGACTTCTGCGTGGTGAAGGTAGTTGTAACTCTTGCGGTCAACGATATAGGCGGTCAGCTCTGGCGGTAACTCTTCAGGTTTGTATCTCGACACTAGATCCACGACATGATTCGAGACGAGCGCGGGAAACCAGCGGACGCGCTCTCGCGCGGCCTTTTTGTCTTCGGAAATCCAAATGGCCGTCGCGCTCATCACTTTCATTTTAGAAAAATCGCGGCCGGCCTCTTCAGCGCCTTCTTTGACAAAGCCAAGGCACCATCTGATCAAATGCGGGTCGGCGAATTGAAGAATGACGCCATCCCCGATACGGCCCGCGCACCGCAATGCTTTCGGCCCGTAGCCCGCTACCCAAATCGGAGGTACGCCTTTGTCAGCCCAACTCATCTGAATGGACTGCCCGTCATAGTTGATTTGCTTTCCGCTGTTGAGATCGCGAATGACGCGGACTGTGTCTTCGAGATTTTCGAGTGTCGTCGGCTTTTTGCCCATCACGCGCCGAGAGCTGTCGCCGCGCCCGATTCCGCAGTCCATCCGGCCGCCTGAAATTCGATTCAGGGTAGCCAGCAAGCTGGCCGTCACGGTGGCGTCGCGGACTGCCGGATTTGTCACACACGTACCGAGCCGCATCGTGCGCGTGTTCAGGGCCATCAGCGTCAGTAATGGATACGGTTCCTGCCACAGCACGTGCGAATCGAAGACCCACCCGTGACTAAAACCTGCCGCCTCCGCTTGCCGTGTGAGGGCAATGATGCGCTCTGGCGTCATGTCGGGTTTCAGCGTGAAAGCGAATTCAAGCATTGGATATGCCTCTGAACTGTATCGGCGGTCTAATCGCCGCTACAGTTTTACAAGATCTCCATAGGATTCCGGCCGCCGGTCTCGGAAAAACTGCCACACATTCCGGACTTCCTGAATCTCGTCAAGATTCAAGTCTGCGACGACGACCTCTTCCTTATCGCGCGATGCTTCGGCGATGATCTTCCCGCGCGGCGTGCAGAAATAACTCTGCCCATAAAATTCGCCGATGTTCCACGGATGCTCGCGCCCGACGCGATTTATCGCGCCGACGAAGTAGCCATTGGCGACGGCGTGGGCCGGCTGCTCCAGTTTCCAAAGATATTCGCTCAGACCGGCGACTGTGGCTGATGGATTGAACACGATTTCGGCCCCGTTCAAGCCCAGAGCCCGCGCACCCTCGGGAAAATGGCGGTCGTAACAGATATAAACGCCGATGTCGGCAAACTGGGTCTTGAACACCGGATACCCGAGATTGCCTGGCTTGAAATAGAACTTCTCCCAAAAGCCTGGCGCGCAATGCGGGATATGGTGCTTGCGATATTTGCCGAGATATCTGCCGTCGGCGTCGATCACGGCGGCAGTGTTGTAGTAGACGCCTTTGAGCTCCTCCTCGTAGATGGGAACAACTAACGCAATGCCGCGCTGTTTCGCAACCTCACGCATCAGCTGAATGGTGGGGCCTTCTGGAATCTTTTCTACCATATCGTACCAACGCGAAGACTGCTCGGCACAGAAGTAAGGTCCAGTGAAGATTTCCTGCAGGCAAACAATCTTGGCACCTTTGGCTGCGGCTTGNNNCAATGGCATCGCGTTTGATCTGTTCGAGAGACTCTTCAGCCGGCGTGGTACAGCTGGCTTGAATTAGACCGCATCGGACTATGCGAGACATATGTCACCTTTCGACATTGGAAAATAGCCAATATAAAACAAACCCTAATCCGAATGTCACGAACCACGCGTAAGTGTAAACCGTGTCGAATAGACCCGGTATCGCTACTTGACCGCCGCGAGTGGTCGCCGCGCGCAAAAACCCTGGAACCACGGGCGCGATGGCAAGAATCAAAGCTGCGATTGCGCGCCAGTTAATACCCTTCGAATACGAATACGGACCCGAGGTATCGAACAGACCGGCGAGTTCCAGATGTTGCCTCCGCAGCACCCAGTAATCACAAATGAGTATGCCGGCGATGGCGCCCATCAAACCGGAATAACCGATGAGCCAGGTGAAGATGTAATCGCCCATGGAGCTCATGAGCTTCCACGGCATCATCAAAATGCCGATGATCGCCGTGATCAATCCTCCGATCACATACGAAATCACTCGTGGGTTCAAATTCGAAAAGTCATTTGAGGGTGATACGACATTCGCAGCCATGTTCGTCGTAAGCTGCGCCGCGAAAATGACAGCCGTCGCAAAGCCGATGACCAGAACGCTGTCGAACCGCGTCATCAGATCCACCGGATTCGGGATGGGCTGACCGTAGATCAGCAATGTCGCGCTGGTAACAGCGACACCAATGAATGCAAATGCCGTCATCGTGAGCGGGAGCCCGAGTGCCTGACCGAGCATCTGCGATCGCTGTGAACGCGCATATCGCGTAAAGTCTGGGATATTCAGGCTGAGCGTTGCCCAATATCCGACGGAGGCGGTCAACGCGCCGGGAAACACGGACCAAAATGCATTGTGCTGCTTTTGTAGGGCTGCCGACTCGGCGAGCGTGCGGCCTAGTCCGCCCGCCTTTGAGGAAGCCCACGCCAGAAGAACGGCTCCACCAAACAAGAGGAGCGGTGCGGACCAGGTCTCGAGATGTTTGATGCCTTCAACGCCATGAACAATGATGTAGACCTGAATGCCCCAGAAGAGAAAAAACGCGAGCCAGTTGTGAATGGCAAGGCCATTCCATCCCTGCCACATCACGCCAAACAACGCGTCCACCGCTTGCCCGCCGATCCAGGTTTGGATGCCGAACCATCCGCATGCGACGATCGCGCGAAGCACAGCGGGGACATTTGCGCCTCTCGTTCCGAAAGACGCGCGGCACAACACGGGGAATGAAATGCCGTACTTCGTGCCGGCATGCGCGTTGAGGACCATGGGAATAAGCACAATCGTGTTGCCAAGCAGAATCGTCAGCATCGCCTGCCACCAATTCATTCCGGCTTCGATGAATCCGCCGGCAAGTGTGTAGGTCGTGATGACAACGCTCATGCCGATCCAGAGCGCGGCGATATTCCACGTGGACCACGTGCGTTCCTTCAGAGTCGTTGGGGCGAGATCGGGGTTCCAGAGCGGGCTTTTGGAAACGTCGCGGTTCAGTTCGACGAAATCACGTTTCACGCGAACGTCCCACGTTTCAAAAATTGTCCATCGCCTGGTTTGCCTTTGAATATTTCGTTTTCCACGATAACGTTGCCACGCGAGAGCACGGTCTCAGCGACACCGCGTACTTTGCGGCCCTCGTACGCACTATAGTCGACGCGCATGTGATGGGTTTTCGCGCTGATCGTCTGCTCACGGTTAGGATCGAAGATCACGATGTCGGCATCGGAGCCGACCGCGATCGTGCCTTTTCGCGGAAACATTCCAAAGATCTTGGCAGCAGCCGTGGATGTCAGTTCGACGAATCGATTCAGGCCGATTCGATTTTGAACGACACCTCCATCGTAGATGAGGCTCATGCGGTGCTCAACACCGGGACCGCCGTTCGGAATTTTGCTGAAGTCGTCGCGCCCAAGTTCCTTTTGTTCCTTGAAGCAGAACGGGCAGTGATCCGTCGAGATCACTTGAAGATCGTTTCCGCGTAGACCTTTCCACAGTTGTTCCTGATTCGACTTGTCGCGCAACGGCGGCGTCATGACGTATTTCGCGCCTTCGAACCCTTCCTGCTCGTAATAGCTGTAGTCAAGGAAGAGATACTGTGGACAGGTCTCGGCAAAGGCGGGCAGACCACGGTCGCGCGCGGCCTGAACTTCTTTGAGCGCCTCATGGCAGCTAAGGTGCACGATGTAGACGGGTGAGTTCGCCATCTCGGCGATAGCAATAGCTCGATGAACGCCTTCAGCCTCGGCGCGCGTAGGACGTGTCAAGGCATGATACTTCGGTGAGGTTTTCCCCTCTGCGAGCGCCCGCTTCACTAGCACATCAATGACTACTCCGTTCTCCGCGTGCATGCAAATCAGGCCGCCTTTTTCTCCGGCGGCGGTCATCGCCTTGAAAATCGTCCCATCGTCCACGAGAAAAACTCCCGGGTACGCCATGAACAGTTTGAAGCTCGACACGCCTTGATTGATGAGTTCATACAACTCGGGTAACCGGCGATCCGGAAGGTCCGTGACGATCATATGAAAGCCGTAGTCGATGCATGCCTTCCCTTCCGCCTTCGCAAACCACACATCGAGCGCTTCATTCAAGGCTTGGCCATGATATTGCACGGCGAAGTCGACGATCGTGGTCGTGCCACCGACGGCGGCGGCACGCGTCCCGGTTTCAAAGTCGTCGGATGAATAAGTTCCGCCGAAGGGCAAGTCCATGTGCGTGTGCGGATCGATGCCACCGGGGATGACGTACTTACCACTCGCATCGATCGTTTTGTCGGTCGAGAGTGGAATACCTTCGAGGTCACGTCCAATGAGAACGACACTAGCCTCATCAATCAAGATGTCGGCTACATACGAATCGCTGGCAGTGACGATATGTCCGCCTTTAATCAATGTTTTCATGGCGGCAAACTATACGACACCATGCCGGTGCATTACAAAGGACCCCGGCTTGCAGAAGTAAGACAGACAACGACAATTTTGGGAGAGAAGGATGAAAACAGGGCAAGATGTAATCGAAACAGGCTTGTACGCTTCGGATTGCTGTGGTGAAGAAGTGATGCTGGAAAAGGATG
>QHXA01000631.1 GCA_003222755.1 Acidobacteriota bacterium | reverse complement strand
ACCCGCTCGAACAGTTCCTCCCGTCCTTCCGCCCCGCTATAGCGCGGATTCTTCACCCTGATCCAATACGGCGATGGCTTCTCGGTCACACGATACGCCAAGTTCTGCCGCTTGCATACCATCCCTTCGAGATCCATCTTCACGATTTCTTCGAACAGCAGCTTTCCGTCCTTCTCGACATGATCCAGATAGAAGATTCGTGATCGTCGTCGGCCGAGAAGCCTTCGCAATTGCCGCTTTCGTTCGATGAATCGCCGGTCATACGTCGAGAACGGGCCGCCACATACCACATATAAGAACCGAAATGCCACCACGGGTGCGGCGGTTTCCGGCATCCCTGTAGGACATCGCGAGTGGCAATGCGAATGCTACCGAGAATTCGTACTGACCATCGCTCAGTAATGGAGTCGTCAGATGACACGTCAAACTGTTTTTGTTCTCGTGCTCGCAGTTGCTTGGAGTTTTCCAGCCGTAGCGCAAGACAAGGAACAGGCGCCACAGACGGAACAGACGCCGCAGGTCGAGCAGACGCAACAAGGCGAGCCTGTTGCAATTGCGCAGGACACCGAGTCTCAGAACGTCACTCCGGCTCAGCGTATTCATAAAGAAAATCCGCCCGAACCGGAAAGCCACGGCACACGTCTCCACTGGGAGGACATACCGAAGAATGTTCTGCACGACGAGAAGGCAATTTTTACCAGCCCTTTTCACATCAACCGTGAGAACGCAAAGTATTGGGCGGTTTTGGGCGGAGCTACTGCGGTACTAATTGGGTTTGATCAAAAGATTTCCGACACCCTCCCCCAAACAACTTCTGTGACACGACCTAGCAAGTGGACGTCACGAATTGGTGCAGACTATTCGATCTATCCGCTGTGGGCGACGTTCTACCTTGTTGGAAAAGTCGGTGACCACCCCAAAGCGCGCGACACCGCTCGAATCGGTATCGAGTCACTTATCGATGCCGATATCACCGTCAACATACTCAAGCTCGTGACGCAGCGGCCTCGTCCCGAAAACAAAGGAGATTCAGTTTCATTCTTTAAGGGAGGCGACGCCTTTCCGTCCGGCCATTCAATCAAGATTTGGGCGCTTTCCCGAGTCGCCGCTCGCGAATACCCGAACCACAAATGGGTGCCGTTTGTGGCGTACTCCGCGGCAACGGCAGTCAGTGTCGCTCGCTTTGGTGGCCGCAGGCATAGCGCGTCCGATGCTTTAGCGGGTGCGGCGATGGGCTTCTTTATCGGCGATTTTGTGTATCGTCACCATCATGCGCCATCTGAAAAATCAAAGATTGCCATGTGGCTCGCCGACCATGTGAATCTTCAGTTCGGTGGCGGTTACCCGATGCAAAACAATCGCCTGTATGCGATGCAAAGTTTTCGCATGCCGTGATGACTTTTGGAAACCCTCCTCCGCGTCCTTTTACGTAAGTCGAGACGCCCGCTAGGTGTTTGCAGTGTGGCGCAAAAATTCATGACAAGACTCTGATCGAGTCGGCGTGAGACTTGTCTTCGACCGTGGCAACACCTTGTTGGTGGCTTCGTCGCGCAAAACCCATCGAGCCTCTAGAAAACGAGCCATTTTGTTCGGACGACACTTTTTCGGTACGTTTTCCGTCAGAGATGGGGCAACATTTTTCGCACTGTACGCGGCCCGTGGAATTCTTTTCCAATGTAAGGGGTCTTCATGAGTAAATTCCAAAAGATTTTTGTCGCCATCGATTTCAGTCCCGCGTCCGATGAAGCCTTGCGGCAGGCTCACGAACGGGCTGCATCGACGGGTTCGAAACTAGCTGTTTGTCATATTGTTCCCAATGAACTTCGCAGCAATTTACTGTTTCCGCATATCAGCCGGATTACCGCGTTGAAGATTCCATTAGAAATCACACAAATAGCTGATGCCGCATCCTCGCGTGTTACTGAAATCACCGGACGAACGGAGGGCGAGTTTGAACTCATCGTTGATGATGGAACGCCGCAGGCATTGATTTTGAGTCGGGCTGAAGATTGGCTTGCGGATCTCATTATCATGGGCAGCCATGGTCAGACCAGCGCTGCCGATATGCTTATCGGAAGCGTCACTGACAGCGTCATACGGCATGCTCATTGCCCTGTGCTAATCACTCGACCCAGAGAACGCACGCGCCACATCCTGGCAGGCACGGATTTTTCAGATTCCGCATTGCCTGCCGTCAGGGCTGCCGTGGATGAGGCTGAACGAGTCAGTGGCAAACTGACAATCGTCCATAGTCTTGACCTCGTGTGGTCAGCGGCCGCCTATCCCGCAATGGCATTCGGCGGCGCGCCATTTAATATTTCCCCGGAGCAAATGAGAGAACTCGAGACTATTGCCAGAGAACGGCTTGAAGCGTCTCTGAAGCAATTAAACATCACTGCCGATACGGTAGTGACAATCGGTGCGGCCGGAACTGCACTTCTAGAAACAGCCACCGAAAGGAAAGCAGATCTAATTGTCGTGGGCACAACTGGACGCACAGGCCTCCGTCGAGCCTTGCTTGGAAGCGTTGCCGAGACTGTTGCTAAAGGCGCCCCCTGTTCGGTACTCATAGTGCGTCTTCATACCTCATAGCGAGCGCCGACAGAACTCAGGAATTTTGGCAGAACGCTCGCTCTGCAACGTTGTCGCGGTGCTCAAAGAGAAACATCGTGATGGCTGGTAATTACGAAATCGCGTATCTCGGCCTCAATTGAAAGCAGAGCTAGGCAGGTAAAGAGTTTGTGCAAGAGCCAAGGACTCGGCACTTGGATCAAACAACATCGAGCAGCTACAGGACGCCATTCATGCTACCCGAGACTCGCGACTTCTTCGACTCCACGCCGAATCTACAAGACGTTTTCTCATCGATGCCGCGATTCTTCAGGAGGCGCAACACATGATCGCCGGCTGCGAAGCTTGCAGTGAAGATGCGGAGTTGCCATTCGAGAATATCTTCAATCGCCTGACGGGTTCAGATCCGAGCGTGACGGACTAGCGATACCAGTGGCGAGATGTTCCACTCTCAACAGCGTTGGCGCTAGTTCGTGCGGCTGATCCTGCGGTTGGCTACTCTCTGCTGTCGTTTTGTCTGGACAAGTG
>QHXA01000630.1 GCA_003222755.1 Acidobacteriota bacterium | reverse complement strand
AAAAACTTCCGTCCGGCGGTTACAGGGTATCAATCATTCAGGACGGCGTAGGCCAAGTGTTAGGTTACAAGCGCCAGGATGCGATCCCTTCGACTACTCCGATAATCGGAGAGCTTGTTTTTAACGTGTATGAGCAAGAGTGCTTTTTATCGGAAGTGCTGTGGAAGGGGTACGACAGCGGCGTCTGGCTTGTTTCGGAAATGGAGGCGCCGGGTCAATTGACCGGGCGTCTCTTTTTCGTACGGTATAACAATCGGAACGAGGAATCGGTCGAAGAGTTGCAAGTTGAGTTACCCGTTGTTCGTCCATGTAGCGTGCAACATTTTTTTCCGCACGCGGGCCATCAAGAAAAATGGCCCGCAGGCCCTCTGCAGCTACAGAACCGGGCTTCTTCGTCTGTGAATCGATGCCGCTCGCGGTCCGTATCAGCCAATTTTGTGAATACATCGCATTAAGACCATCGGTAGCGGCTTCAGTTGCCGGCGGATCGGATCAAGGATCAATCCAAGCGCTTCCAGCGTCGTAGCGCCCAAAAGATAAATTCCTCTCTCGCCGAAGACTACCGGCGCTGCTCGCACTTTTCCTTCGAATTCGAAAAGCGCATTTCCTACGGATTTCTTAAAGGTTTCTCCATTCGCGAGCGTGAATTCCTCTTCAGAGGTAGGTTTGATGCCCAGCTTCTTCAGTTCGTTTTCAGGTATTACCGTATAGACAGCTCCTGAATCGACCAGGAATTCATATTGTCGAGAACGCTTTGGGCTCGCCATATTGGCGACCTTAACCTTTATAAACGTGATTACCATCAGGCTCAGAACCTCACTTCCGCAGGGGCGGTGCAAGTGTGGACCACGTCATCACGCGGCGGATTCTATCAAATAGCGGCTTTTCTGTAGCGGCGATCTGTGCCCGCCGACAGTCGAAGTTTGTCCATTTGGCACACGCCCGAGGCGTGACAGGAAATTAGCCGGGGATTAAGCGAGCGGTAGCGAGCGCAACCCCCAGTTGTCTGAACCAAAGACACCCGCACCCTTTCCAGGGCCAAAACGTGCGCGTACTCCCGGCTAATTTACTTACACGCCTCCGGCGTGCGCAAAATGAAGCACTTCGCATCTGGACAGGTCGCATGAACGGTCAACCAGTTGCCGTAATTGCCTTCCGGCCGCCTCTTCGGCTAATGTACCGGCGAGTCGCAGCGGCGTTGATGCGTGGGGAGGCACGGCTTGCGGCTTTAGCTCAAACACGCGGTCTTGTATGCAGGTCACCGAAACACTCGCGAAAAAACAACTCGCCTTTGCGGCGCTTCATCATCGAAACTTTCGCTTCTTTTTTGCCGGCACGATGCTAGCGATGATGGCGGACAACATCGAACACGTCGTCAGCTACTGGTTGCTCTTTCAGAAATTCCGGTCGCCGGCTCTGGCTGGGTTTGCCGAAATCAGTCACTGGACGCCGTTTCTGCTGCTATCGGTTTACTTTGGCGGGATCGCTGACCGATATGATTGCCGGAAAGTGATCCAGGTGGCGCAGATGATATTCATGGCAGTATCGGCGGCCTGGGCGGTACTTTTCTTCACGAACACGATTCAGGTATGGCATGCGGGCATTCTGCTGGTGGTGCACGGGATCGCTGGAGTTATATGGGCGCCCGCGGAGCAGTTGTTGATCCACGATATCGTCGGCGCGGAGCACCTTCAGAGCGCAGTGCGCCTGAACGCCACCAGCCGCCAATTGGGATTGCTGTTCGGACCGGCGGTCGGCGCGGGTTTGATGCTGCTGCTAGGACCTCCGGTGGCGCTTATCGCCAATGTGTTCATCTATCTTCCTCTGACGCTGTGGTTGCTCTATGTCCCCTACACCGGACACGCCGGGAAGGAAGGCGTCGCCAAACGTGCCATTGCGTGGAACGACGCCATACAGGTTTTTCGCGAGGTGGCGCACAACCGGCCTATTGTCACAATGGTGGTTTTAGGCGGCAGCGCGTCATTATTCATCGGCAATGCCTTTCAAACGCTCATGCCTGCGTTCGCCAATGATCTAGGCGCCGGCGCTGCCGATTTCGCTTACAGCGCACTATTAATGGCTACGGCGGCGGGCGCGGTCTTTGGCGGGTTCCTGCTGGAAGGCAAGGGCTGGCTTCAGGCAAAGGTCCAGAGCGCTATTCTCTGCGCGATTTTCTGGTGCGGGGCAATCGGAGTGTTCGCACTGTCGAGGAACTATTACTTGTCGCTGGCGCTCTTGTTTTTCGCGGGAATCCTGAATCTTGCCTTCTATTCTTCAGCGCAGGCGATCGTGCAGATCATGGCGCCGAGCCATTTACGCGGCCGCTTAGTTGGTCTTTTCAGCATGTCGGCCCTGGGGCTGCGTGCCTTCAGCGGGGTGACCGTCGGAATTGTGGGTTCCCTCATCGGTATTCATTGGTCGCTGGCTTTCAGCGCGATGGGACTTCTGGTGGTGACCGCCACGCTTCTGGTGTACACCAGTTCGCGCCGGGTACGCAGCGCGTCCTGACAACAAACTCTTCTCGTTTTATCTGTACGTTTTTGAAGGCCACACTGGACAATGGTGTACTGACAATTCAGGAGGAGGGCTGTTTGTTGCAGCCCTCCGAACAGAATCTTGAGGAGCACAATGAAACGACTGTTGAACACAACCATTGCGATTCTATTTTTAGCGCCAGCAGTTATTGCGTACCAGGGACCGGATCTCGAGCGCGGAATTGATTTGTATAACGCGAAGAAATATACGGAAGCCGAGCAGGTACTTACACAGGTCATTCAGGACAACAGTGAAAATGCACGCGCACATGAATACCTGGGGCTAGCCAGACTCTCACTTGGCAAGTTGGATGAAGCCTATGCCGAGCTCTCACGTGCTCAGGATCTGGCGCCCACCTCAGATTCTGTAAAAGTCGGGCTTGCGCGTGTTTTTAT
>QHXA01000629.1 GCA_003222755.1 Acidobacteriota bacterium | reverse complement strand
AAGCAGTTCGTAGAATCGCGGATTCAGATTTGTCGGCAATGAATTGAAGTCGGGATCGGTCTTAATGACCGAGGCAAGCACGTCTGAAACATCCTCGCCTTGGAATGCCCGCCGGCCACTGAGCATTTCATACAGGACGCAGCCGAATGCAAAGACATCGCTGCGTTGATCGGCTGGGCGGCCCCTCGCTTGTTCGGGCGACATATATCCTGCCGTACCCACGATCATGCCGGCCAAGCTTCCACTCAGCATCGTTGGCGAATTCGAGAACGTTATATTTGAAGGACTCGTATCCAAAGCTTTCGCCAGACCAAAGTCCAGCACCTTCACTTTGCCGTCCGGCGTGATCTTCACATTCGCCGGCTTCAGGTCCCTATGGACGATGCCCTTTTCGTGGGCGGCTTCGAGTGCTTCGCAGATGCTCTGCGCAATGCGAAGAGCTTCATCGACCGGAATCGGACCACGTAGGATTCGCTCCGCTAGAGTTTCGCCCTCGACAAGCTCAAGCACCAGGTAGCGGGAGCCGTTTGCCTCTTCGAGGTCATAGATTGCCGCAATGTTCGGATGGCTGAGCGATGCGAGAACTTCGATCCGCGTCACGAGAAAACTCATCGGGGAGAATCTTGATCGCGACCTCGCGCTTCAGTTTCGTGTCGCGAGCACGGTAGACTTCGCCCATCCCGCCTTTGCCAATGAGCGCAGTTATTTCATGAGACCCGAGTTGAGTTCCAATTGTGAGGGGCATAAGGGTGCCGGGTGATTATAGCCGAATGGAGCAGAACTGATGACTCACGATTCAGGGACGTACACAAAACACGACGCGCCGGATGCGGACGCCGCGCGTAACCGCAGACCGCGCGATGAAGTGGCTATAGGCAGCGTAGAAGTCGAGAGGCCATGCGTTGGAGCTTTCTTTGCGGCAGGCTATCACGTCGTCGTATCTTCAATGCCGAGCTGTCTACGGATCAGATCACACAAGCTGTTTTTGATTTCAGTGTGCCGAGGGACGGGGCTTTGTCTTCCATTTCTGGAGTTGGCGTAAATGTCATGCTTCTTCCCGTGCCGTTTGAGAAAACAACCTGCGGCTTGCAATTCCTTAACGAATTCGGTGCGCTTCACTTCGTCTCAAGCGCGATCTCTTTTGTCTTTGATCCCGGGTGACTCGTGTGATCGTTCAGCATTAGGGCATATGCGTCTTTGATGTTCTCTTCGAGTTCTTCCAATGTCGCACCCTGGCTGAAGACTCCTGGTAGTTCTGTGATTCTGCCGACATACCAGCCGTCGTCTAACCAGTATTCCAAAGTGAAGTGTCGTCGAGCAGCCATACGCACATTATATTAGCGAAGCCGCAACGCCTAGCCGAAGCTCCCTGCTAGTGACTCACCAGCTTCCCTATTCCAGCGCGAAAACCCAGATGGCGCCGCCCTCAGGTACTTCGGGGAACTCGCCAGGGAACAGCCGGCTCAGGGTTGCCTGCATGCCTCGCGAATCTCCGCCCCAGCCGGAATGCACAGCGATGAATTGTTTCCCGTCGACCAGGAACGATGTCGGCGGCGCGAGAATACCCGAGCTTGTCGGAAACTCCCAGAGCAGCTTTCCTGTGGATGCATCGAATGCATGAATCTTCCGATCGTTCGTTCCGCCGCTAAATACGAGTCCGCCTGCTGTTGCTAGCATTGCGCCCCAGTTCGGGCTCTTTGGGTAATTGTGTGTCCAGACCCGCTGGCCGGTATCCACGCTCCAGGCCTGGACTTCACCAAAATGGTCGGCGCCGGGTTTCACAGCGGACGTGTTTCCCGATGTTCCGGTGAAACCTCTGCCGGGCACGTATTGCACCTCGGTGCCCATGAACCCGCCGCACAAATTGTTATTCGCCGGAATATAAATCATTCGCGTTTGCGGGCTGAATGCGATTGGCGGCCAATTCTTGCCTCCATGAGCGTTCGGACAGAATTCGGCCATCTTTCCAGTCCCGGGCTTTCGGGCAGGATCGATCTCGGGCCGTCCGGTTTCGGGATCGAGCCGCAAGAACACGTTCTGATTCACGTAAGGCTTGCCTTCGACGAAACGGATCGGACCGTTGGAACGCTCCAGGAACCACAGATAACCGTCACGGGCGACATCGATGAGACCTTTGATCGTACGTCCGCCGCGCTGATAGTCGACCAGGATTGGCGGTGATACCTCATCCCAATCCCAGGAGTCATTTGGGTGATACTGGAAATGACCTTTCATCTGACCGGTAGCGACATCGATCGCAATCGTCGAAGCCGTGTAGAGGTTGTCGCCGGGACGTTGGTCGCCTACCCATGGGCCGCCATTGCCGGTGCCCCAGAAAGCGAGATTCGTTTCCGGATCGTAATTTCCGGTGACCCAAACCGGTCCGCCACCGGTCTTCCATTGATCACCTTTCGGCCACGTCTCGCTGCCGGGCTCGCCGGGCGCGGGTATGGTGTACGTCCTCCACTGTTCCTTTCCGGTATCGGGATCGAACGCAGCCACGAAGCCACGAATGCCGCGCTCTCCTCCCGATGCCCCGACCATCACTTTTCCGCCGGCGACGAGTGGAGCCATGCTGATGTAATACCCGGATTTGTTGTCCGCCACCACGGTGGTCCAGACTTCCCGGCCTGTTTTGGCATCCAGCGCCACGAGTACGGCTTCACCGGCCGCGTAATAAACCTTGTCCGCATAAAGCGCAACGCCACGATTGGTGTCGTGCGGCACAGAGGCGCCCTCCGGCCGCTGTCTTCTGTAGCGCCAGAGGACATTGCCGGTTTTCGCTTCGATGGCAATTACCTGGTTGTTCGGCGTCGATACAAACATGACGCCGTTGTTGACGATCGGCGCCGACTCGTGGACTTTCGCTTCACCCGTCGAAAACCCCCAGACTGGCCGCAGCCGCGTAACGTTTTGCGTTGTGATCTGATTCAGCGGGCTATAGCCCCAGCCGTCATACGTACGGCGGATCATCAACCAATTCCCGGGCTCCGGATTCTTCAGCCGCTCAGGGGTGACTGGCTGGTAGTTCTGCAGGATGGGCGGTATCGGCGCCGCCGGAGCGGGCGCCTGTTGAGCAAAGCTTGTGTAGACGATTGCAGTGAGCCCGATTGCGGTCGCGAGCAATGCAGCGCTGAGTTTTTGGGTGTTGCCCATATGACATCTCCCTGATTAAGGATTTCCGGCCGAGGCATAGGTCAAAGTCGCCGCGAAGAGGAATGGCCACAAAAAGGCACAAGAAGCACAAAGAAGTCCTAATCCTTTCATTATGCCCTCTATTTCTCGGGCGCTTTCGGAACTGCCGGCGGAAGCGGCGCGGGATTCAGATACCCGCGTGTTCCATCGGGGCGGATAGGTCCAGGTCCAAAACCCAGGTGGTCCTTGTCCACGTTGTTTTCGCTGCACGAGTATTCCTGAAGTTCCTCATCGGGTTTTCCGAGAACCCATGTCCTCGAATAGGTGAATGGCTTGACATAAAACTTCGGGTCGTCGATGACGGTTTCGACATGGATGTGGTCTGCATCGGGCCTGGTCCACCGTTCCACGACGTGCAGGGCGTCGCTGTGGGGATTTGCGTTTTC
>QHXA01000628.1:3688-6509 GCA_003222755.1 Acidobacteriota bacterium | reverse complement strand
GCATCACCGCCGAACCCGATGACATCGCCTCATAGTAGCGAAGGAATCGCTGCGGTTCCATCGCGCCATAGGGTTTCAGATTGTTGGCCCAGCGGAACGAAATCGGTTGGAACCAGAACTCCGCTTCGACTTGGAATGGACCTTGCGCGTCGCCGAGCGCGATGGAATAGCGGATCTTGTCGCCGCCGGCTGTGAAATCCGTATCGTTCATGGCTTCTCCTTGCGGGGCGATCTGTTGATCGACCATGCGTTTGTTGAAACCTTTGGGCAATAGCCGGTTGTCTTTGATGAAGCGAACGGCGGTAAGCAAGCCGGTCGTTGGCACATTATTCGCTCCAACCATGATGTCTTCATAGATCTGCACCTGATCGGAACTCGTAATCTCGGAATAGTGGGGTTCAAAGCGCGCCGGATCGGCGTCGTTATCGTTACCTTGAATCGAGCCATTGGCATTCAACGCACCCGATTCGAATACCAACCGATTGTCGTGATCCTTCACGGTCAGATGCACCCAGGCACGCCGCGACGGATACGCGGTCGGGAACTTGTGTCCTCCAAGATTTTGGACCGATAGTTCTGCCTGCAGACGCCCTCCGCTCACGTCAATGCGATCAATAGAAATTTGGGCCGTCTTGGATTTCAAATGTTCGATCGTGCGTGTTGCGGCTGCATCGAACTCCTCTGGCAATGCAATTACGCCGAGATCGCCGCGATATTTGTTCAACAACCGCTGCATGAAAAAATTGCCGCCGACGAATGTGTGCCGCGACATTCCTTCGCGATACTTGCCCATGGTGTTTGTGACACGCACCATCTCTTCGACTACGGGCATGTGACAGTTCTGGCAGCTTTGTTTGTCCTTAAAGTCACTCTGCAACCATTCTTGATACGGCATCTGCTCCGGAAGCTCACCGATCTTCTGCCCTCCGGGTCCTAGGGCCGTTGTGATCAATGTGTGGCACGTCGCGCATAACTCCGATTGCCGGGTCTGTTCGCCTTCCGTTGGACGGTAACCTCCCGACGACGTCCTCATGATCCGAAGTTCGCCGTCATCGATCTTGAATGGGCCGAATTCTTCGCGTTCACCTCTGTTGCGTGTTGTATCCACAACAAATCCACCGACGAGACTCTCGCGTGTTCCCAGTCTTTCCTTTTGGATCTGATGGCAAAGCGAACACGACACACCGTCCTGTGCGAGCCGATCCAGCGGTTTATCCGAACCGAAGTCCAGGCGCGAGAACACCTCGCCTTCCTTACCTTCATACTTGGATTGGTATCGAGCCATTGGCATGTGGCACTTCGAGCACTCATCTTCGATGACCGCTTTGGACTCTGCATGATCGGTGGATTCGCGGCGCACGCCAGCCTGCCAATACGGATCTCGCGCTGAGTTTGCCATCATCGTCGGACGCCAGCCGAACCCGATGGAAATGTCTTCGCCGCCAGAAGTGGACAGCCCATTGTGACAGGCGAAACATCGATCGGATGTTTGAAACAAATCGATCTTGGCACCCTTGCGATCCACCCCAGCCGCCTGATCGGATTTCGGTAAACACAGCAGGAAGACAGTTGTGACGAGAATTGCGAAGCGATAAATGTTCCGCATTACCAGCCCTCCCGCAGGCCGCCATCGAACCAATCCCAGAGCACGTAAAACATAAGCTGCGTCGCTCTTCCGGCAGTATTGTTGGCGGGTGTGCGAACGCCGAAGCTTGCTCTGACGTGATGACGTTTGTTTAACGATACCTGCATTTCCGGCAGCAAATCCCAATTCGTTCTCGCGCCCGATACCAAATCACGCTCCGCCAGAAATTCGATCATCGGTGTCCAGATGCGCCCGAAACCGTGATCTTGTGCGAATGTTTTGCCGACAGCCGTGTGGAAATAGGCGGCCTGAGGCGCCTTTTTCGTATTCACTGGCAATTCCGCGCCCGTCTGGATTTGGAAGAAGCTGAGGCCCGGAAGGCGCTGGCCAAATGCGGCGAACGGTCCAAAGGTCGTCACACCGGAGCCCAGATCTCGGAGCCGGTTTCCTGTCGGGAGCGCGACTTCGCCCTGCAAGCTGAAGATCGAACCGCTGCGCATGCTCTGGAACAACACTCGCTTATACCCGAAGACCAAATCTCCAATACCGCCAACCCAACTATTGTTATCGCGTTGAAGAAATCCGTAGGGGGCAGCGAATTCGAGTTGATTCCGTACGCCGAAGCGTCTCTCGTAAACAAGTTCACCATCTATACCGCCCGCCCCCTTCGCATTCACCGCCGTTGTCAAAACCCATTCATCTTCCGGAAAAGCTTTCTCGGTGGCGAACGCCCGGGGCAGGTTCAGTTCGCCCAACGGCCAGGCGGATTCACTGCAAAGCGACCGCAGATACTGCATGACCTTCTCGACTTGATCCAAGGTCAAAGCGTCCGCGAACGAGGGCATGATCTCCGACCAACCCCTGGCGGGTCCGCCCTGGTGAATCGTGGCCTTCCAATCGAAGGTGTCTTCGCGGGCGCTGCCGTTGCAGTCGGAAAAGTCCGGGAACTGTGGCGGCTTCTCGAATCCCAGTGTGCTCTCTGGCTGTCCCTTGCCTCCTGGACCGTGACATCCGATGCAGGCCGCTTCATATATCTCTTTACCCGTATCAAGCTTGAGTTCGGGCGTCGTGTTCTGCGCGATCAGAACGCTCTGCAGGCAAGTGGCAACGACGACAAAAACGACCGGACGCATTAGTTTCTTCCCTATGAAAGCTTCGGGAATATATGGCGCTCATTTCACATCGTCAACAGGGTCTATGTTGGTGATGAAACTCATTCTCTTTTTGCGGACTTTC
>QHXA01000628.1:548-3662 GCA_003222755.1 Acidobacteriota bacterium | reverse complement strand
GAACTGCCCCAAATTAACGGTACAATCGAAGGCTTATGGATTTCAGGCTGGTCTCATCCTACTTCCCGCGCGGCGATCAGGCGACCGCCATCGATCAACTGGTTCGAGGCCTGCGAGAAAGCGAAAAGCACCAGGTCTTGCTTGGCGTCACCGGTTCAGGGAAAACGTTTACGATGGCGAAGGTCATTGAGAGCCTGAATCGGCCCACGATCGTGCTGGCGCACAACAAGACGCTGGCTGCGCAGCTCTACCACGAGTTCCGAAGCTTTTTTCCGGAGAACGCGGCCGAGTATTTCGTCAGCTACTACGATTATTATCAGCCTGAAGCCTACATTGCCGCGACCGACACCTATATCGAGAAAGAATCGACGATCAATGACGAAATCGACCGGCTGCGCCTCTCCGCCACACGATCCTTATTTGAGCGGCGGGATGTTGTGATCGTTGCATCCGTGTCTTGTATCTACGGCTTGGGATCGCCGGAAGCGTATTACGGCATGCTGCTCATGCTTGAAAAAGGCCAACATATTACGCGCCGCGAGATCCTGGCGAAGCTCGTCGAGATTCTTTACGAGCGCAACGATCTGGATTTCAGACGCGGAACGTTTCGGGTTCGTGGCGACACAATTGAAATTCATCCGACGTACGAGAGTGTCGGTTTTCGAATCGAGTTGTGGGGCGACGAAGTGGATAAATTGAGCACGTTCGACCCCTTGACCGGCGATGAATGGCATGTGCTCGATCGGCTTACCGTATATCCGAAAAGCCATTTCGTGATGCCGCGGCCGCGCCTCGAACAAGCCATCGAGACTATCAAGACCGAGCTTGCAGGTTGGGAAACATTGCTGGAACAGCAAGGCCGCTTGCTCGAAGCGCAGCGCGTCCACCAACGCACGCTCTTCGATATGGAGATGATCAAGGAGGTCGGCTATTGCCACGGCATCGAAAACTACTCGCGGCATTTTACCGGGCGCATGCCTGGTCAGCCGCCTCCGACACTGCTGGATTACTTGCCGCAAGATTCGCTGATGTTCATTGACGAGAGTCATCAGACCGTTCCACAGCTTCGCGGCATGTATCACGGCGATCGTTCGCGGAAAGAAAACCTTGTTGAGTACGGGTTCCGTTTACCGTCGGCGCTGGACAACCGGCCGTTGACGTTTGAAGAGTTCGAACGCCGGACAAATCAGATCATCTGCGTTTCCGCCACACCGGGTCCGTACGAACTCACGAAGTCCGGCGGTGTGGTCGTGGAACAGGTGATCCGGCCCACCGGCTTGACCGATCCTCAAGTGGAAGTGCGCCCGGTGCGCGGGCAGATCGATGATTTGCTGCATGAGATTCGGTTGCGTGCGGAGAAGAATGAGCGCGTACTGGTCACTACGCTCACCAAGCGGATGGCGGAAGATCTTGCTGAGTATTACACAGAGGTCGGTGTGAAGTGCCGGTATCTCCATTCCGAGATTGAGACGCTGGACCGAATCAAAATCCTTCGCGGCCTCCGGCGAGGGGAGTTTGACGTACTGATCGGCATCAACTTACTTCGCGAAGGATTGGACCTCCCCGAAGTATCCCTAGTGGCTATTCTCGATGCCGATAAGGAGGGTTTCCTGCGATCCGGCGACTCGCTGATTCAGACCATGGGCCGCGCTGCACGCCATATCAATGGCCGCGCGATTTTGTACGCGGATAAGATGACGGATTCCATGAAGCGCGCCATCGACGAAACAAATCGCCGTCGCGAAATCCAAATGCGGTACAACCAGGACAATGACATAACGCCGGAAAGTATCATCAAGCCCATCGATATGACCCTGGTCGCGATTGCCGAAGCGGATTACGTGCCAGTTCCCGAGGAAGAAGAGGAAGAACTTGTAACGGACGATCCGGAAAAGGTCGCGGAGATCATTGCGAAACTCGAGGCAGAAATGCGCGAAGCTGCGAAAAAATTCGAGTTCGAGCGCGCCGCCGAATTGCGCGATAAAGCCCGAGAGTTGCGTGCGAAAGTGCTGTAAAATCGCGCTTATGTGGCGTGTTCTGGTTTGCATCCTGCTGTTCACCGCAAATGCCTTCGCACAGGCGGCTGCAGGCAACGAGAAGTTCGATCAAAAGCAGTACGCGGACGCTGCCAACGCATACGAAAAAATTCCGGCGGCGCAGCGCGACGCCGGAATCTACAACCGTCTCGGAATTTCTTACCATCTCAGCAATCAACTCAAGGCGGCAGAAAACGCTTACCGAGCCGCTCTCCGCTTGCAGCCGGAAAATGCAAACGTCTTGAACAATGTCGCGACGCTGTATTACTCGCAGCGAAAATTCAGCGATGCGGAGCGGCAAGTCCGGCGCGCCATGGAGAAGAATCCCGAGAATGGGATATTGCGGATCAACCTGCGCGCGGCGCGCTACGCGCGCGAGAATACCAAGAGCGCGCGAGACGCGGCAAACAGCCTCTTGAAGGACAATCCGCTGTTGATCGAAAAACGCGAAGGAGACCTGTTGCAGGTGCAGATCCTGATGCCCGCGAAGGATCTTGAAGAAGCGAACCTGCATGAGAAGCGGGGCGATTCTTATTTCGCGCGCAAATTGTACGAGGATGCGATCATCGAATATAGAAAATCGGTCGCCCTCGACCGCTACAACGCATCAACGCTGAATCGACTCGGACTGGTCTATCACCAGAGTCAAAAACTGAATGAGGCCGAGCGGTACTATCGAGAGGCTTTGAAGCAGAATCCGTACTTCCTGGAGGTTCTCAACAACATCGGCACCGTTGAATACGCGCGGCAGCGCTACGACAATGCACTGGACCAATATGAAAAAGCGCTGAAGATTCGTCCGGAATCGCCGACCATCCTTCTAAATATGGGCGCCTGCCTGTTCGATATGAAACGCTACGACGAGGCAATCAAGGCCACACAACACGCCCTCGAAATCGATCCGAAAGTCTTGGACAAGATCTCCGGTTTCGGCACGCTGATACAGACTTCGCGCCGCAGCGATCCCACGGTGAGTTTTTACTACGCGAAAATTTACGCTGCTCAAGGCGACAAGGAGCGCGCGATCTCCTACCTGAATCGAGCGCTCGATGAAGGTTTCAAAGAATTCGACAAGATC
>QHXA01000628.1:0-543 GCA_003222755.1 Acidobacteriota bacterium | reverse complement strand
TTATGTGAAATTAATGGATCGTATTGCCGCGCTCACCGCTTCCAACGCACAAGATAAGTAGTGGAATACCTGGATTTCGCTATCGAACTCGCTCGGTCCGGCGGCGATGTGTTGAAGCATTACATGCGCCGCGAGAAGCGGATTGAATTGAAGGGACGAGCGAACCTGGTCACCGTGGCGGATAAGGAATCCGAAGCGCTCATCATCAGCCGCATTCGCCAGCGATATCCCAATCACGCGATTCTTGCAGAAGAGTCCGGCGCCTTCGGACCATCTGACGCCGGTGAAGGGAAGTGGATCATCGATCCGCTCGACGGAACCACCAATTTTGCGCACCAATATCCGTTCTTCTGCGTCTCGATTGGTTTTGAGCAGCGCGGAGATGTTTTGTGCGGCGCTGTCTATGACCCCTGGCGCGACGAGATGTTCAGCGGCGCGCGAGGACTCGGATCGTTCATGAATGACCAGCGGCTACACGTCTCCGATGCGGAAACACTTCGCAGCGCTCTTGTCATGACGGGATTTTCTTACACTTTCCGCAAA
>QHXA01000627.1 GCA_003222755.1 Acidobacteriota bacterium | reverse complement strand
GCGTCGGTTCATGCGTTGATCTCCTTGTTAGAGGTCGTTGATAAGCATTCATCGATTTGCCCTCCGGCAGTGCGCGAGGAGTGCATCGTAGAGTGGAAACTGTTTCATGAGCCTATCTTCGTCAGAAAGGCCCATCGCACGACATCCTTCGGCAATGGCGCGGAGCCCGAGGCCTTCTGGCGCAACATGCTCCTGCCCATTAATGTCTGCAGCGCGCACAATCAGGGCGAGAGAACTAAGCCCAGGCTCATTAAGATTGTAATCTTCAATGATCGCCTCAAACGTGCAACGTTCACCGCGGTGATTGAGCTTTACGGTCGAAAGACGGGGTGCGTCGAACGGAATAGCGCCTTCACGAGCAGCAATATCGAGTAACTCGGTCTCCGCTACAAATAGAAACCGGGCATCAGAATCGATAAAACGTCGGATGAGCCATGGGCAGGCGACACGATCTACTTTGATGTCCTTACGCGTGATCCATTTCATGATTTTTCCTCCAACGGAAGCTCGACGCGAAAAATAGCGCCTCGCCCTTCATAGCACCGTTGTAAGCTGTGCAAATCGACTTAACGATAGCTAAGCCGAGGCCAGTGCCGCCCATTTGCCGCGATCTTGCTTTGTCCACTCTGTAGAACCGATCGAAGATCTGAGATGTCGCGTTTTTCGGAATGCCGATTCCCGTGTCCGCCACTTCCAGGACAACTCTTCCGTCTTGCGGAAAGGTCGACACCGAGACCGATCCGCCAGCTGGAGTGTACTTAATCGCATTATCAACCAGATTGACCACGATTTGCTTGAGGCGGAGCGGATCACCCTCGATATCAACCGGCTGCACGCGTTCGAATCGTAGCTGGAGATTCTTTTCTTCAGCCAGCAAACGCATCTGTTCGACTGTGGTTCTCGTCATTTCAGTGAAGTCGAACCTCGTACGTTCCACCAGCGTCTCGCCGGCCTCCAATCGCGACATCTCTAGTAGCTGCTCCACGATGCGAGAAAGCCGCTCCGCTTCTTCAAGCGCACTCCCGATCGTCTCGCGCAGCTCCGCGGTGAGTGCGGGCGCCTGAAGTGCGTTTTCCAGTTCGCCGCGAATAATAGCTAGAGGGGTCCTAATCTCATGGGCGGCATCAGCGGAAAACCGGCTGATGTGGTGAAAGGCGTCTTCAAGTCTTTCCATCATCCGGTTAAGGGAAACAGAAAGCCTCTCTACTTCGTCACCGGTTGGAGTGACTGGGACACGCTCGTTCAGATTTCGCGAGGTAATCCGCTCCGCAGTCGTGGCAATCTCATCCATTGGCCGTAGTGCATTGCGCATCAGCAGATATCCACCGACGATTGCGGCGCCCACAATCAGAGGGAAGGCCACGCCCAACGAGATCAGAAGACCCCGAAGGACGCGCTCAACTTGGTCGTATGGTGCACCCGTTTCGATCAGGTATCGATTTCCAGCACGATCTGTAAATGGAAGACTGAAAATCAGCAGCTCTTTGCCGTCTGGGAGGTGTTCCTCACGCGTTGACTGCGATGTTTCGAATCGCCTTGGGCCGATGTGTGAAGGATCGAATGCGCCGCTCTCCGGTGCGGCTGAATGATAGATAACACTTTCGTCTGCTACTCGAGTTATTCGAACAAAACGGCCGGTGATGCTGGGTGCGAAGTGCTCTTCAATTTCTGCAGCAACGTAGCCGGGACCGCTCTGACTAACGTCGAATAACCAATTTTGGCCAATGGTTCGGGCATCTTGAGCAAGTGTTTCGCTGAGACTTCGTTCGAGGAATTGATCTAGCGTGAAGTAGATGAAAATACCAAACAACGCCAACAGCGCGGTGAGCAGACCCGCATACCATACGGTCAGCCGGAACCGGATAGACCGTGTATTCATGCCGGCTCCTCAGTAACGATGACGTACCCGACGCCTCTCACAGTTCGAATGAGTTTCTGGTCAGGATCACCGATCTTGTCACGCAAATGGCGGACGTACACGTCCACAATATTCATAGCACCAGTGAAACTCTGATCCCACACATGATCGATAATCATGTTTCGCGACAAAACGCGATCGGAATTCGCCATCAGGTATTCCAACAGGCCGTATTCTTTAGCAGTAAGCTCGATGCGTTTTCCACCCCGGCGTACTTGTTGCGTCAGCCGGTCCAGTTCAAGATCGGCAACACGCAGGACGCTTTCGCGCCTTACGGTTCCGCGCCGCAGCAGAGCTTTCACTCGGACTACCAACTCTGCCATTGCGAAAGGTTTTGTGAGGTAATCGTCCGCCCCTGCCTCGAAGTGAGCGACTTTATCCACTACCGCGTCTCGTGCCGTTAATATAAGGATCGGCACACGCGGGTTCCCGCGGCGAACCCTGCGAAGGATCTCGCTTCCGTCCAGTTGAGGCAGCAACAGGTCCAGAATGATAAGGTCGTAATCATAAGATGTCGCAAGCTCCAACCCCTCTCGTCCATCGTGCGCCACGTCCACGCTAAACCTCTCCGCTAGAAGCGCGCGTTTCACAAGCTGCGCGAGCTTTTCTTCGTCTTCGACCACGAGTAGTCTCATCTACGTCTCCATCACCTATATCTACGGCGAATGAATGGCAAATGAATCCAACATGAAAAATTGTTCAGAATACAGGAAACCGGAGGTGCGAACTGCGCGAGATTATCCATGCTACAATTCCCGCCGCTACCGGACTAAATCTCGTTCTCTATCGAAGCGACTCTTATTGGGAGGTAAGGAAGCTGACATGCCGAACCGTTTCCACACAGTCGTTTTAGCCATTCTGCTCGGTGCGATAGCGCTGCCCGCGTTCGCACAACAACGCGGAGCCCAGCAGCGCAAGCCGGTTCCAGCCGTCGGTGCCTGGTGGTATCGGGGCACGCAGCCGCCGTCGTCAGTCCATCCGGATCTCACCGGAGTCTGGTTCGGCGGGGCGAGCGGAGATCTCTCGAAGAACACACTCCCCGGGCAACAGCTGATCCTCACACCGTTTGGAAAGCAGCGGTACGATACGGTGGATCACTCGAAAGATCCCAACACGCAATGCCTCCCGCCCGGTCCCGCCAGGATGATCATGATGGCGCATCCCGCTATGATCGTTCAGCGCGACGATCTCGTTACGATCCTCACCGAATCCCAACGCACCTTCCGGTTGGTCTATACGGACGGGCGCGGCCATCCTAGCGACGTCCAGGATTATCCCGAATGGATGGGAAGCTCGATCGGACACTGGGAGGGCGATACGTTGTTGAAACCGTCGGGATCAACGAACGCACGTGGCTCGACACTTCCGGCCATGAACACAGCGATAAACTGAAAATGATCGAGCGATTTCGGCTATCCGATCCAAACACGCTCGAACACATCGTCACCTATGACGATCCGGTGTTCTTCGTAAAACCGTTCACAACCAAGCGACTCTTCAAACGGCAAATCGGCGATCGGATCATGGATCACTCTTGTCTCGAGAATGAAAAAGACCTGATTAATCTCGTGCCAACCTTGGGTGATGCAGGACGCGAAGAGTAAATACATTCGTCTGCTGTAGCGGCGCCCATAGACCGCCGCTACAGTCAACCCAGGATGGAGGAGCGTGTGAAACGTCTTGCCGTCATATTTGTTCTTACTTGTGCTCTAGCCCAGGCCCAATCCGTCTCAA
>QHXA01000027.1 GCA_003222755.1 Acidobacteriota bacterium | reverse complement strand
AACGAACGGAGTTCAAGAAATGCGGGACTCCATTCACGATCAAGTAAGTAGCGGCACAACTCGAACAGCGCAATGCATCATCTTCACGGAGCAAATTCGAGCGACACGAAGTACACGTCAGGAATTCCTGCCAGCGCTCCCAATTCATGCTCCACGAATTCCCGATCGTGGATGCCGGGGCTTGGTTGCGCAGAGAAACAAATATCCCCCGCGTCCCATGTGGTCGATCATGTTGCGATCGAGCCAGCGGAGTAGTCCATACAACATGCGG
Source organism: Acidobacteriota bacterium (assembly GCA_003222755.1). GTDB lineage: Bacteria > Acidobacteriota > Terriglobia > 20CM-2-55-15 > 20CM-2-55-15 > 20CM-2-55-15. The sequence continues at coordinate 15,448 of QHXA01000027.1, read as the reverse complement.
TCCGCCCTCGAGTTGAACAACTGCCCCGCAAAGTAGGTGACGAGCGTGTGTCTCCGTTCCATTTCCACTTCGAAGCCGATCCCCTCGAAAGCTTCCCGGAGTTCACGAACGGACAAATGGCGGTGCCAGGAGGTATAACCGCGATCGCCTTCGAGTTCGGACAGCGCCTGAATTTTGTTCCGATTCTTAAATCCGACGAAGTGTAGGAGAGGTCCAAACAGGAGAGTCATCACAGATTGGCGAAGGCCCACTTGTTGAAAGAGCCAGTCATTGTGTGGTTCCATTGCGCAGAAAAACCCACCTGGAGCTAACAGGTCGTAAGCACGCTGAAAGACCGGCCGCAGGATAGGAACATGATGCAGCCATTCCGTTCCCATAATCACGTCGAACTGGCCGATAGGCAACGGAACAGAATCGAAAGGGCCGATGGTGAATGATATGGTGGGACACTTTTGCGACGCGATCTGGACCATCTTTTCCGATACATCCAAACCATAAAGATTCGTGAATCCGTCACTTTTCAATTGAGAAAGCAATTGTCCGGTCCCACAACCGGTATCTAGAATTCGAAGCTGTTTGCGCTCGGCAACCGTACAGTCAACGAAACGTTGCGTTATCTTTCTGTCCAGATATTCGCGAAAATCCCGAAGATTACCGATGCCGACCGGCCTTTCGTAAAAGATCGCATCGTAGCCGTCGGCCCAACGGTTTTGAATCTGCCGCTCCAGTTCCGTTAGATGTTCCATCGGAATCCTCCACTGTTTGTAACCCAAGCGCATGGAATGGACAACGGTGTAAAGAAGAAACGTTGAGAAACATTTCCTACATCTTATACTTGGCCGCGGAAGGCGAGTGTGATTGCAAAAAGAAAAATCTTCCACGTGATCACAAAGCTGGAACTCGGCGGCGCGCAAAAGGTCACGTTGATGACATTAGAGCGTCTTCCGCGCGATCGTTATGAACTGGGATTGGTCACTGGACCGGAAGGTTTGCTCGTCGAGTGGGCGAATCGCATTCCCGCGCTGCAGCGCGACTGGAATCAATGGTTGGTTCGCGAAGTCCGGCCGCTGAAGGACGCTATTGCTTTTCTAAAACTATGGCGATTGTTCCGCCGCGAACGGCCGGACATCGTTCATACGCATAGCACAAAGGCCGGAATTATTGGCCGATGGGCTGCAAAGCTGGCAGGTGTACCTTTCATCTTTCACACCGCCCACGGCTTTGGCTTCAATGATTTTCAACGCCCTGCCGTACGCAACTTGTACATTTCGCTCGAACGCCTTACCGCGAAGATCACCACAAAATTATTTGTTGTTTCCTATGCGAATGCCGATAAAGCCGAGAAATGCGGCATGACCCGCCCTGGAGATTGGGTGCTTGCGCGCGATTCGATTTCCGTCGATGAGTTCTTGCATGAGCGGCCACGGCGGCAAAAGCTTCGGGCATGGCGCGTTCCCGAAGACAAGGTGATTGTCGGGATGGTGGCGTGCTTTAAACCGCAAAAATCCCCGGAAGACTTCGTAGAAGTCGCTGCCCGCGTGCTTGCGAAAACCCAACTCGCTCACTTCGTCATGGCCGGTGATGGGGAACTCCGGCAATCGATCGAAGAGCGAATCCGCAGGCATGGAATTGGGGGGCATATCACACTGCTTGGGTGGCAAAGCGAGAACGAAATGCCCGAGGTTTACCGTAACTTGGATGTTGTCGTCCTTACGTCCCTGTGGGAAGGTTTACCGTGTGTTTTTTCGGAGGCCATGGCTTGTGCGCTTCCGATCGTCGCCACGAACGTCGATGGCGCACGTGAGGCCATCCTCGAGGGTGAAAATGGATATTTGCATGACCCGCACGATATCGAAGGCATGGCTCGATCGGTTCTGAAGCTTATCGCCGATGCGGACCTCCGGCGGACTATGGGACGGCGCGGCAAAAGCCGCGTGATGGAGTTTGATATCGGGACATCAGTAGCTCTGGTGGAAGCCACGTATAGACAGTATCTAAATGGATTGAACAGGCCGGTCTGATGCGATATGCCGTTGCATTCATATTGAGTTTCGTTTTCGCCCTTTATTGGACGCCTTTGATGCGCAAGGCGGCGCTCCAGTTGGGCATCGTGGATCGCCCGGACGGCTTGTTGAAAAATCATCGAGACCCCGTACCGTATTTGGGTGGCATCGCCGTCTTCATGGCGTTCCTTTTCTCTGTGGGTATGTTTACGGACTTTGGACAGGAAACACTGGGCCTGCTGCTTTCCGGAAGTATCGCTCTCATGGTGGGACTCCTCGATGACTTCGGTGCGATGACCCCATCACAAAAGTTGTTGGGCCAGACACTGGCTGCGCTGGTGCTCATCAAATCGGGCATCTACATCAAACTCGAGTTCCTGCCAATTTGGCTTGCGATTCCGCTCACAGTACTGTGGATACTCGCCGTCACGAATGCGCTGAATATCATCGACATTCTCGACGGACTCGCTGCAGGAATTTCCGTGATCGCTGCCCTATCGATCGCCATTGCGAACTTTATGGCAGGTCGTTATGCCGTGGCGTTTCTTTCACTGGTTCTGGCAGGTGCGATCCTCGGTTTTCTGCGTCACAACTTCTATCCAGCGAAGATCTATTTGGGGGACGCGGGGAGTTTATTCATCGGATTCATGCTGGCCGCGCTATCGATGAATGCGGGCTACACTCGCGCAAATCTGCTTGCGGTCTTGAGCCCGGTGCTGATTTTAGGAATCCCGCTGTTTGACCTGACGCTGGTGATGTGGATTCGGTGGCGGAACGGAATCCCCATGATGAAAGGCAGCCCCGATCATTTCGCGCTCCGGCTGCGTCGTCTCTTGTCCGTTCGTGAAACGGCGGTGACGGCGTACATCATCGGCGCGCTCTTGAGCGGAATCGCCCTTCTTATAAGTCAGATTAGTCTCGAGTGGGCCCTCGCCACCATGGGCGGCACGCTTTCGGCAGCATGTCTTTCGGCATATCTGCTCATGAAAGTGGACATGCGATCATGAGCAGCAAAAAGGTCGTCATTATTGGCGGCGGCCTTGCTGGTGTCAGCGCCGGATTTCATCTCGCCGAATGCGATCCCACCGTCTTCGAAAAAGAAGCTGCCATTGGCGGCCTTTGCCGTTCGTTTACACAGGATGGCTTCACGTTCGACTGCACGGGACATCTGATTCATCTCAGGAATCCGTATACAAAAGAGCTAATCCCAAGGATTCTCCCTGATGTGTTCGACGCGCATGAGCGCCGCGCAGCGATTTATTCCAAATCGACGATCACTCCGTATCCCTTCCAGGCAAATACATATGGTCTTCCGCCGGAAGTGGTAAAGGAGTGCGTCATTGGTTTTGTAGATAGCATGCAGGCCGGAACGAACGGCGGACCGAAGAATTTCCATGACTGGGTTCTGCGCACCTTCGGAACCGGTATAGCGAAGCATTTCATGCTTCCTTATAACGAAAAGTTTTGGAAGCAAGACCTCCGAACGATTACGGCGGACTGGGTCAGTTGGTCGATTCCAAAGCCCTCACTTGAAGAAGTTGTGAATGGCGCGCTAGGCCTGACGAACAAAGGGATGGGCTACAACCCAAAGTTCATTTATCCGAAGCAAGGCGGCATCGATTGCCTTCCCCAGGCTCTGGCGCGTCCGATTCGCGACGTCAGGACGAGCCAGTCGGTCGAATACATCGATCCCCGAAAAAAATATGTGCGGATGACGAGCGGCGTTGAAGAGCCGTATGATTACTTGATTTCAAGTCTGCCGCTACCAGTTGCATTTCGAATGCTGAAGGACACACCTGACACGCTCGTGGACGCAGCGCAGAAGCTCCACGCCATTTCGGTGCTAAACATCAACCTTGGAATCAACCGGCCGAACATTCACGATCAGCACTGGATATATTTCCCCGAACACCAATACATCTTTTCTCGAGTCGGGTTCCCGATGAACTTTTCGAAGGCCGCAGGCCCGGAAGGTACGAGCTCGATGTACATCGAGATCACCCATTCCCCGGTGGAGAAGATGAATGTCGAGGAAGCGACGGAGAAGTCGATTTCCGATCTACAAACATGCGGTATCCTGCAACACGGTGACGCAGTCCTTACCAGGCACATCATTGACCTCAAGTATGCCTACGTCGTCTTTGATGACCATCGGCAAACACATCTTCAGAATCTCATCGATTATCTCGAAACGCGAGATATCTACGCCGCCGGCCGTTATGGCCAATGGGATTACTATTCGATGGAAGATTCCATTTTGAGCGGAAAGAAAGCGGCCGATGCCGTCGCTGCGAGAATAAATATTTCCTGAATTGCGAATCGAAATGGAGGCAGCACTGCTCGGATGCCTCAAGCTCCGATCCTCAAGTGGATGAAGACTGTGAAGTAGCTTCGAGGAGCCGCTGATATTTCGCTATGAATATCGAGGCATCGAATTCTCGGGCTCTAGCTAATCCGGCTTCGACATAACGGGCCCGGGTGGCTCGATCGTCGAGCATTTTGATGAGTTCGTTCGCGAGGAATCTTTCCTGAGCTGTCAGCGGGTCGGCGGCGCTATACATGGTGCCGTCGGGCACGGCCACCAGCACGCCGCAACGTCCGGCGATTCCCGCGCTGATAATTTCGCGGCAGCTGCCGGGACAATCCGTCGCAATCACAGGCAAACCGCAGACCATGGCCTCCAGAAGCGAGAGCGGAAAAGCCTCCGTCAAGGATGAGAGAACGAATACATCGGCTCGTGCCATGAACTTGAATGGGTTCGACTGCCATCCCAAGAAGAAAACATCTTTGTCGATGCCGAGGTCCGCGGCAAGATTCTTCAGATAGTCTTCCAATTCTCCCGAACCCAGCAACACAAGTTGGCACGACCGGTCTTTTCTCACCTCCGCGAAAGCACGCAGCAAATGCCAGTGTGCCTTTACGGAAACCAATCGACCGGCGGTAACGATGACGGGTAATTTCGTGTTCCAAGGGCAGTCTGCAGGTTCGCGCGCGAGTGTCGCGATCTTTGATATATCCACGGCATTCGGTATGACGACGATCTGCCGCGACGGCACACCAAAGCGCTCCACGAGATCACGCTTTACTTGCTCCGAAACGGCGACCACAGTCGCTCTTCGGTAGAGCCATCGGATGAGACGATCCACTGCAAATGCCTCGATAGGTCCTCGAGTCGTCGAGATGGCGGACAGATGCGTATGCACGGCGAGCACTGGGCGGCGTGAGAGTAGCGCGTTGATGAAATTCGCTTCGCCCATGAAACTCAGGACTACGTCAGGATGCTCATCCCGGAGCATGCGGCGAAACCGGAAAATTCTTCGGAAAAAGCCATACGCCCTGGTCAGCGGAGATCTTCGATCGATTGGGGCGTTAAGCGAGATCAACTTGCCTTTGATCGGATAGCTGAATTTCTCTTCGAAGACGACAATGACGATCTCACCCGGCAGGTTGCACGCCAGTTCGGAAAATACTTTTTCACCGCCGCCACCGGAAACATGAGGGATAACCAGCATTACTTTCATTTCTTCAGCAGCGCAATCTGACCGGCGTGATACAGCGAGTGCTGGATAGCCCCATGCAGCAAAACATAAACGGAATCGCCGGTGGGCGGAACCGGCTGCTCGAAGCGTGACTCTGGGATTTCCAGGATGCCGTTGCGCAGTCGCTCTTCCTCATCATTCATCGCTTTGAGTGATTCCTGCCAAGCGGCCTCAGTGATCTCCGCAACTGGTGGAAAATTCACTGTCGGTGTCACAGTCACGGCTTCCCCTGCGACTCTTCTTCGCACGATGTCCACCCAGGCGGTAATGTGGTGGACCAACTCCCAAATCGAATGCGCATCGGCGATGGGTCTCTTGGCTGCAATCTCCGCCGTCACGCCTTGAAGAACTTCCCTTACGGATGGTCCACTCCAAGCCTCGCCGTGAAACGCGCGCTTCAACTGATCCGCGATTCGTTCGGTTTCATTCATGGTGATATTTTAGCCGCCGATTGGGAACTAGGATGGAATGTTGTACTTCTGCATGTAATGCCGGAAGGATCGGTAGGACATGCGCAGAAGTTCGGCTGCTTTCACCTGAACGCCATCGGTGCGGCGGAGGGCTTCTTCGAGAAAGCCTTTTTGCAGGTTCTCCACGTAGGATTCAAGATCAAACCCTTCGTGCGGAAAATCGGCGACTGCGCGCATGCGAGGATTGGTGGAAACGCTGTCGGGCAGACGCTGTGCAGAAAGTTCGTCCAATGTCTCCAGGATGAAAGCGCGCTCCATTGCATTTTCGAGCTCCCGGACATTGCCAGGCCAGTCGTAGCTCTCGATCTTCTTCAACGCTTCGTCGGAAACTCGATGGATCTTCTTGCCCATCGATGCGTTCAGCCGTGCAAGAAAATGGTCCGCGAGCAGCGGGATGTCGTCACGCCGATGCCGCAGGGGCGGGAGTTCGATCGGAATCACGCTGATTCGATAAAACAGATCTTCGCGGAACTGATTCTCGGCGACCATTTCTGCAAGGTCCCGATTGGTTGCAGCAATGACGCGTACGTCCACAGCGATCTCTTCAGTACCTCCAACCCGGCGAATTGTCCGCTCCTGAAGCACGCGCAGCAGTTTCACTTGCATCGCCGGACTCGTATCGCCGATTTCATCCAAAAAGATCGTGCCCTTGTCCGCGACTTCGAATAATCCTTTTTTGTTTGTTGCGGCTCCTGTAAATGCGCCGCGCATGTAGCCGAACAATTCGCTTTCGAGCAGGGTCTCGGTGAACGCGCCACAATTCACGGACACGAATGCTTGCTCGGCGCGCGGGCTGTTCAGGTGAATGGCCTTGGCGACAAGTTCTTTTCCCGTGCCGCTCTCGCCCGTGATCAGCACCGTGCTGTTTGTCGCGCTGACAACTTCAATCATCTTGAAGAGCTCCTGCATCTTCTTGCTCTTCCCGATGAGATTCCCCATGCCATGGACTTTCTTGAACTCACGCCGCAGGTATGTGTTCTCTTCCCGAAGGCGCCGGTTCTCGAGCGCGCTGTGAACCACGAGCTTTAATTCCTCGATAAAGTTTTCGGTTTTGAGAATGTAGTCGAACGCGCCCATTTTCAGCGCTTGAATGGCGGTTTCAGCGCTCGCGAACGCGGTGAGCAGGATGAATTGTCCTGGGAATGCAGTATTGCGAAGTTCGCGCAGGAAATCGATGCCGGACATGTCCGCCATCTTGATATCGGAAATGATGAGGTCGAATTCAGCAGACTTCACTTGGGCGAGGCCTTCTTCCGCACTGGCTGAGCTGCTGACGTCGAAGCCTTCCTTCTTGAGAAATATTTCGAGCAGCTCGCGAATCGACCGCTCGTCATCCACAATCAAAATACGGGCTCTTTTAGGCATATTGTTTTTATTCAGATATCTAGGGCGGTCATAGGCCGCGCTACAGATCAATAAGGACCGTGGTGCCGACTCCTTTTTGCGACCGAACGGCAATGGCGCCGTTGTGAGCGTTCACGATTTGATAAACGATTGGAAGCCCCAGGCCGGTACCGTTTTTGAAAGACGAGTTGAATGGAACGAACAGCCGTTTGAGTTCATCTTCTTCGAATCCAACGCCGGTGTCTTGGAATCGAATATGCGCGTTCCCATTGCGGGCCTCGAGTGCGATTGTCAGCGTCCCGCCGTCCGGCATCGCTTTAAAAGCGTTCGATGCGAGATTATAGAACACCTGCCGCATCATGCTTTCATCGACATCGGCGGTTATCGGCCGCAAGAACGTTTGGATTCGATGTTCCTGTTTGAGCTCATCACTGTTTCGCATCAGTTGAACGGTTTCTGAGATCAATGCAGCCAGGTCCAGGCGCTCGCGGTTCGGCTTTCGAGGCCGCGCGTAGCTGAGAAACTCGGTAATCGTGCGATTCAGCCTATCGGTCTCGCGTGTAATGATTTCGGCCAGCTGCCGTTGATCGGGATCGAGTTTCAGATCCGATTGCAACAGGTTCAACGAACCTACAATGGATGCGAGGGGATTTCGGATTTCGTGTGCAATCCCCGCAGACATCGCTCCGATCGCCGCCATCTTCTCCTTCTGATGCATCTGCTGCTCGAGCGCGCGTAGCTCGGTGACATCATCGAAACACCACACGTAACCAGCAGTGTTCTTTTCGTCGATCATCACTGGCGAAACAGAAAAGCGCAGATGCACACTGACGCCATCGTGGCGTATCGTCGGAATTTCAAATCGGGCCGAATCGACTTTCTCGGGAAGTCCAGGAAACAGCTCCCAGACCTTCAGCCGCAGCGCCTCAGCGGATCGATACCGGGTGATGTCTTCGGCGGCTCGGTTGAAAAGATAGATCTGGCCTTCAGTGTCAGTCGTGATCAAGCCAGTACCCAGGCTGTCCATGATACGGTCGCTGAAAGCCTGCAGAAACGCCACCTGCCCCGTCGATTTTTGGAGTTCCGCACCGGCTTTACGCCAGCTTTCCGCCAAAAAATTCGACAGAAACGCGACCGAACAGAATCCGAAAATACTCAGGCTGATGATGTACTGGAGCGCCGGCAGATCCGGCCAACCAACGGTGGTGGACGGGATATAGGCGAAGTAGCTGAGATCCATGTGCGCAAAATGGATCACTGAGGTTGCGGTACCCGCTAGAAACGCGCCGCGCCTCTCGAGCAGGATGCTCGACATTACGATTACGAGGAAGTACAGGGAAGTCAGGTAACTATCGAGTCCGCCTGTTCGGTTGATGGCCCAGGTGATGAGCAGCAGGTCGACGGCAAGTTGAGTGTAGGATTGCCAGACATAGGACCCATTTAGCTTGAGGAGGCCGAACCAGCAGACGGAGAGCGCATAAACCACCGCCAGCAGAACCAGCATGTCCACGATCGAGCCGCCCTTTCGGCTGGCCTCTGCTGCGACGAATATTGTGAAGATCAGCAGGCGGACATAAATCAGCCGCAGGAGCCATCTGCGGCGATCCATGATCCCAATTTCTGCCATCAGCCTATTTGCTCAACTGGCCCACCAGCGTAAATATAGGTAAGTACATTGAAATGACGATGCCGCCGACGACCACGCCGAGAACGACAATCATCAAAGGTTCCATTGCGGTCATCAAATCGCCGACTGCCGAGTCGACTTCTTCTTCGTAGAAATCCGCAATCTTCGTCAGCATGGTTTCCAACGCGCCAGCCTGCTCGCCGACCCCGATCATGGACACGACCATATTCGGGAAAACACCCGATGCTTTCAAGGGGTCAACGATTGTCCGGCCTTCCTCAATCGCTTTCCTTACACCAAGAATCGCTTCCTCGACTACTGCATTGCCCGCCGTCGATGCCGTGATCTCGAGACAATCGAGAATCGGCACGCCGCTGGCAATCAGCGTCGCCATCGTGCGAGTAAACCGCGCAACCGCGATTTTTCTCAGCAGCGGTCCAAAGATCGGAGTTCTCAAAAGATTCTGGTCAACGAGATAGCGACCTCCAGGCGTTCCATAGTAGGTCTTGAATCCGAAAATCAAAAGGCCGATGCCAATGGCCATCAATATCCCATAAGAACCAACAAATTTGCTTGCGCCGATGACAATGCGGGTCGGTAGCGGCAGATCCACATTCATGCTTTCGAACAGCTCTGTAAATGCCGGCACTACTTTCCAGAGGATCAGGGTGATCACGCCGGCCGCGACAAGGACCACTGCAACGGGGTACACCATTGCCGATTGTACGGCGCGCTTCAACTTCACAGCCTTTTCGATGTAGACGGACAGTCGCTGAAAGATCGTATCGAGAATACCGCCCGTTTCACCCGCCGTGACCATATTGGTATATAAGGAATCGAAAATTCTTGCATGGCCTTTCATCGCCTGCGCGAGACTGCTTCCGGACTCGACGTCGGAGGTCACACCTTTGATGGCAGCCTTGAACTTCTTGTTGTCTTGGGTTTCTTCCAGAATCTGGAGGCATTGCACCAACGGCACGCCTGAATCGATCATCACCGAAAACTGTCGCGTGAAGACCGCGATGTCCTTCGCGGTGGGATTCCCGCCAAAGCTGATCTTCGATAATCCGCCGCCCGCTTTCTTTTCCTTCGCATCCAACAGCAGGATCTGTTCGCGTCGCAGCGCCAGCGCCAGTGCTTGCCGGCTATCCGCAGCGCGTTCTCCGAAAATGCTTTCGCCCTTCCGATTCTGTCCTTTAAAACTGAAGTTTGGCATAAACCTTTACCCTACCTGCTGCGGATTGTAAGCACGGGTCATCGCGAATTTAACAAGAAATCTGCCCCGGAAGTTTCTCCATTTTGCGCACGCCGGAGGCGTGTCAGGAAATTAGCCGGGGTCGAGTTGGTATTCCGGGAGTACGCGCACAAAAGACGTGCGCGTACTCCCGGCTAATTTACTTGCACGCCTCCGGCGTGCCCAAAAAATGCTAATTGGTTCCGCCCCTTCGGGTGCACCTCTTTGCCGCGTGTGATAATCTCAGCCGTTCCGCCATGAAGCTACCGCCACAAACCACCAGACGATACGCCGCCGGGCTTTTCCTGCTCGCCCTGGCCTTCCTGGTCTTTGTGCAGGCCGCGTTTAATCTGGATCCGATATTTAGTCCATCCGAACCGAAGCAGATCGTCCTGCTCGCGACGCTATCGGCTTTCACATTCCTGGTTCTTTTGATCTTCGGGTTCGTGCTGCTGCGCACCTTGGTGAAAGTCTGGGCGGAACGAAAACAACAAAAGCCTGGCTCGAAATTCAAGACAACCATTCTCATATGGCTGGTGACGCTCACGCTCATCCCGGCGACCTGCCTGTTCCTGTTCGCGTTTGGACTCGTCAATCGAAGCATCGTGAAGTGGTTCAGCGTTCCGGTCGACCAGATTTTCAGCGCCAGCGGGACAATGACTGCGGAGTGGAGGCGCGATCATGAAGCGCTGGAGCGAAGCATCCTCAACCATCTTGGACAGGAACCTCAACAGGATCTGAATAAAATTCGCCAGACGGTTCAACTCAAAGGGATGACGGGCAAATCCTACGTTCTTCATCGGAGTCCGATGTCCGGGAGAATACGCTGGCGAAGCAAATCCGCGCATACCTCGGCAATAGGGATGAGGCGTTTCTGGATATCGACTCCTACTGGATCGGCGTCAGGCGCGGGACTGGGGACCAGAAACACGAGATCCTCGCGATTGTATTTCCGCGACCCGCTCGCCTCGTCGGCTTGACCGCGAAACTCGCCGAGGAAAAGCAGCACTATCAACTGCTGGTCCAGAACCAGAAGGTCTTTCGCGATACGTACGTCATCATCCTGCTTCTGATGACGGTGCTCGTTTTGTTTGCTGCCGTGTGGATTGGGTTGTTTTTATCGAAGCGGATTACAGTTCCTATCGAAGCTCTTTCGGAAGCGACCCGCGAAATCTCGGCGGGCAATCTCGATCACCGGGTTCACATTCAGGCTGACGATGAACTCGGCCTGCTGGTCACGCTCTTCAACGATATGGCCGAACAGCTTCAAGGCACGACGCGCGAACTCGAGGCTCGGCGCAAGTACATGGAGATCATCCTGGAAAGCATTCCGACCGGAGTGGTGTCCGTGGATTCCGATCTCCGTGTCAACAAGGTCAATCGCGCAGCCCGCACCATGTTCTCTACTGAAGATGCATCGTCGCTCGACGAAATTTTTGGCCAGGATGTAGACGCGATTCGCGAACTGCTCCGCGCGGCAAATTCGAATTCGGTCACGCGGGAAATCGATTTCACAGTCCATGGGCGGCCCGCGCACACCGCCGTCACAGCCACCCAGCTAACTGCCGGCGGATTCGTACTGGTGATCGAAGACTTAACCGAGGTCGCGCGCGCGCAAAAGGCGAGTGCGTGGCGCGAGGTGGCGCGCCGGCTGGCACATGAAATCAAAAACCCGCTCACACCGATTCAGCTTTCGGCGGAACGAATCGCGCGCAATATTGCGCGGCTGCCGGCAGCGCCCTCTCGAGTAACGGTCGTCATTGAAGAATGCGTGCAAGCCATTGTCGAAGAGGTTTCCAGTTTGAAGAATCTTGTCGATGAGTTCGTACGGTTCGCGCGGCTGCCGGCAGTGTCGCGTATTCCCAACAGCATGAAAGATCTGGTCGAACGCACGATGGCGCTCTACGAGGGTCGGCTGGATTCGGTGAAAGTCACCGTCGACGTTCCCGTGGACTTACCGCCGATTCTGATGGACCCGCTGCAGATGAAGCGCGTGCTGATCAATCTGCTGGACAACGCGCTCGAGGCGCTCGGCGGTGAGCCCATCCAAGAACTGATTCTGCGCTGCGAACTCGTTCGCGACGAGACGATGGCGCGGCTGACCATCGCCGATACCGGCCGGGGGATCGCATCGGATGATCGCGAGCGGTTGTTCACGCCGTATTTCTCGACTCGCAAAAATGGCACTGGACTTGGGCTGGCGATCTCGAGCCGGATTGTTGCGGATCACGGCGGCTACATTGGCGTGGAACCGAATACGCCCCGAGGCACACGATTTGTTGTTGAATTACCTGTATGCCAAGAATCCTCATTGTCGATGACGAGCCCGGCATCCGGCAGTCGTTGAAAGGCGTCTTCGAAGACGAAGGCTTCACCACGGAAACGATCTCGAGTGGTGAAGGTTGCCTGGAGAAAGTCGCGCAGGACTCCTATGATGTTGTTCTCCTCGACATCTGGTTGCCGGGCATCGATGGTCTGGAAACCCTGCGTAGGCTGCGCGAAAAATCGCCACATACCCACGTCATCATGATCTCCGGCCATGCAACCATTGCGACTGCCGTCAGCGCGACGAAACTCGGCGCATTCGATTTCATTGAAAAACCCCTCTCGCTCGAACACACGCTGCTGACCGTGCGCAACGCGCTGTCGCATCGCCGTCTCGAGCAGGCCAATGACTTACTCCGGCATCAACTGGAAGCCAGATTCAATATCGTCGGCGAGAGCATTCCGACTAAAGCGTTGCGCAAGCAGATCGCGATCGTGGCCCCGACCAACAGCCGCGTGCTTATTTATGGGGAAAGCGGAACCGGCAAGGAACTCGTCAGCCGCAATATCCATTTCATGAGCAACAGAGCGAATGCGCCTTTTGTCGAGGTGAATTGTGCGGCGATCCCGGAAGAGCTCATCGAAAGCGAACTCTTCGGGCACACCAAGGGCTCATTCACCGGCGCGGGCGAGGCGAAGAAAGGAAAATTCGAATTGGCGGATGGCGGTACGTTGTTTTTGGACGAGATCGCCGATATGTCTCTCAAGACCCAGGCCAAGGTCCTGCGCGCCCTCGAAGAACAAAGCTTTCAGCCGATCGGCGCGCCCGCGGGCGTGCGCGTGGATGTTCGCGTCATCACCGCAACCAACAAGAACCTGCAAAATGAAATCGCAGCGGGCCGCTTTCGGGAGGACTTGTTTTACCGTCTCAACGTCATTCCTTTTTTTGTCCCGCCTCTGCGCGAGCGCCGCGAGGACATCCCGATCCTCGCCCGGTATTTCATGAGAGTGTTCTCGGCTGAACATGGCCGCGGTCCTAAGGAGTTTTCTTCCGAAGCATTGGACATGCTGGTCGACTATTCATGGCCCGGAAACGTTCGCGAGCTGAGAAACGAGATCGAGCGGCTTGTGATCATGGTTCAGGATGGCATGATTCAAGCCAGGCACTTATCCCTGCCGAATGGCGCCGGCACGGCGCGAGCCTCTACTCTCTATGAAGCTCGAGCTCACTATGAGCGCGAATTTATCCTTTCGAAGCTGAAAGAGAATAACTGGAATGTTTCACAGACTGCGCGATTGCTGGGCCTGGAGCGGAGTTACTTGTACCGGAAGATGAAAACGTACGGTATTGAGAAATAGGAGTAGCAGTTGATGAAGCCGCTATGGCTTTTGCCGACCCTGCTTGCGGCCGTTGCGGGACTGGGTCTCGCCCAGCAGCAGCTCCCCGAAGGAGAAGGTAAAAAGCTGCTCCAAGATCGTTGCCGGTCCTGTCACAGCCTGGACCCAGTGCTCAGCCGCAAATCGAGCCACGACGAATGGCAACAACTCGTCGTGAAGATGGTCGGCTACGGAGCTGAGTTGAATGATAAAGAGATTGATGTCGCTGTAGATTATTTGACCAAGTATTTCGGCGCTCAGAGCTCTGGTGATTCGGCGGATGAAAGGACCGCCAAGAGATTCATCGAGGGTATTTGCTCGTCGTGTCACGACTCGAATTTCATCAAAGAGACGGAAGCGACGCGGGACGAATGGATGGAGATCGTGAAAAGGATGAACGGCAAAGGAGCGGGGTTGTCCGAGCGTGACGTTGAACTGCTCGCGGAGTATCTGGCGAAGAATTATGGCCGGAAGTGACGGCGCACGCCGGAGGCGTGTCAGGAAATTAGCCGGGGGTTAAGCGAGCGGCAGCGAGCGCAACCCCCGGGTCGCCTGAAACCAAGCACGTCCGCACCCTGGAAAGGGTGCGCGGAATTCTCGCACCCCTTCCAGGGTGCGCATTGTTGTCGACTGAGTATCCGGGAGTACGCGCACAAAAAAACGTGCGCGTACTCCCGGCTAATTTACTTGCACGCCTCCGGCGTGCGCCTACAGAAAACTAGCCCACGATTTGTGGAATCAGTTCGCCCGCAACGTCCGTCAATCGCATATCCCGGCCGTTGAAGCGATAGGTCAGCTTCGTGTGCTCGATGCCCAGCAGATACAAGAGTGTGGCATGCAGATCGTGATACGACATGGCCTGCCGTTCGGCTTTGTAGCCGATCTCATCGCTGGCGCCAATGGACTGCCCGCCTTTAATTCCGGCACCGGCCATCCAAACAGTCACTGCACCGGGATTGTGATCGCGGCCCACGCCGTTCTGCGACAGAGGCATTCGGCCGAATTCGGCATGCCAGATCACCAGCGTGGAATCCAGGAGACCGCGCGCCTTCAGATCCGTCAACAATCCCGTAATCGGAAGATCCGTTTCCTTGGCGTGGAGCGTATGGTTCTCTTTGATATTCAGGTGAGCGTCCCAAGTCTCGGTGTTCTGATTGCCCAGTCCGCCTGAGAAAACCTGCACGAACCGGACACCGCGCTCCACCAAGCGTCGCGCCATCAGACATTGCTTGCCGAAGGGTTCGGTGATTTTCTCGTCCAGACCGTAGAGCTTCTTCGTCGCGGGCGATTCGTTGGTAATATCCACCGCTTCCGGCGCGCAGCCTTGCATACGGTATGCCAACTCGTACGACGAGATCCGCGCGGCCAATTCGGAACTGCCGGGGTACCGTTCCGCATGCATCTCGTTCAGCCTTACCAGCATGTCGAGGCGGCGCCGCTGCTGCTCAGGAGTCACACCCGCTGGTGGCTTCAGATCCACGATCGGCTTGTCGGCTCCGCCAAACGGAGTGCCTTGATAGGTGGCGGGCAGAAAACCGGATTGCGAGTTGTTCGGTCCGGCGAGAGGACCACCGCGCGCATCCTGCAGC
>QHXA01000636.1 GCA_003222755.1 Acidobacteriota bacterium | reverse complement strand
GCTCATTCGTGACAATTGTGGCACCTTCCGCGTAAGCCGCCCGGAGGCCGCCGGAATGATCCCAGTGATGATGCGTGTTGACGACGTAGCGAATCTGCTTGCCCGGAATGAGCCGTTTGGTTTCGGCAATCACCGCGTTGGTGCGCGCGTCGTCCAACGGCGCTTCGATGATGGCGGCGAAGTCCTTGAACTCGACCGCGACGCTGTTATGCGAACCGCCGGCGAGCAGCCACACGCCATCGGCGAGCTTTGTGCTCTGAACATTGACCCTCGGAGCCGCCGCGGTGCGCACTGCGTCAGGGACTGTTAACGACGCACTCTCGATGTTGGCCTTCACGTCGCTGGCCTGGACGTCCATGAAATTCATGCCGCGCACGAGCGGATGATCGCCCTGATGCATGTGGATATGGAACGGCGCCTTGATGCCATTGCCGACGTCTTTCCAATCGCTGTACCGGATCTCGACCTGCATATCGCCCATCACCGGATTCGGAATCCAGGTGACCACGCGCTCCAGCATGTTCTGGTCATTGAACTCGCCCGTCGCCCTGTACTTACCCATCGTGGTGAAGCCGACAACGCGCAGGTTCCTGCCCGCGCCGATGAATTCCCGATCGCTCACGGTCGCATTCGGATCGGCCAACGCCGCTTTGATGAAGCCATGCGGGCTGACCGAGATCATGAACTGGCGCACTTCGGCCTGATCGTTCTGGGCCTGCGGCTGGCCTTGCGCATTCAACGTCCACGAATAATTGCCGGTGACAAATGTCGTCGAGCGCTGCTCGCCCGTGATCGGAAAGCCGGCGCCACCGCCGCGCGGCGGATTGTCGCCTTGCACGCGCACCATCTCTTCTTTGACCGACTTGCTGCCGTAGTCGATGGTTTGCGACCAGCTCTTCAAGTCGACGCGCGGCCAATCGTCCACGGTCGTGAAATTCTGACCGAGATAGCTGATCCGTCCCGTCCCGGTGTACTGGATCGAATTGACTTTGCTCGCGCCGACGGCGTTGTCGGCCGCCTGCAGCAAGGCTCTTGCATTCTGGGCGGCTACCGGTGTAATTGCCGGCCCAAACACGAGAGCCGACACTACGACCAACATCACGAGTACGTTTCTCATATGCTCCTCCCGACTTCGGTGAAAGATGGCAAGTTTGGCGCTTAGGCTATCACATGTCGTCATTGCAAACGACGGTTCTTCATGTTAGCGTCGGCCCGCTGCGCCTTTCTCCGAGGTCTTCTGAGTTCAAACAAGGAGCTTAAGATGCGTAACCTAGCGTGGAGCATGTTATTGGGATTTGTGTTCGCACTCGGTGTGTTTCAATCGTCGTCGGCCGGGCAGCGGAACGCTGCTGATCCTGGGATTCAGGTGAGCGCGAACAGCATCGGCGGCACAGTCATTAATAACGCCGGTGGCACACGCGAGGCGGGCGTATGGGTGATTGCGGAAACCAAGTCGCTCCAAGTGCCTCTCCGCAAGATCGTCGTCACCGACGATCAGGGGCGATTCCTCGTCCCTGATTTGCCCAAGGGTGACTATGAACTCTGGGTCCGGGGATACGGGCTGAAGGATTCCAATCGCTTCAAAACTGCGCTGGGCAGTCAAGTCAGGCTCATGGTCGACAACGCTTCATCTCCGCAAGAAGCGGCGAAGATCTATCCAGCCGCGTATTGGAATTCCCTGATTCATCCGCCTTCGAAAGAGGAACTCCCCGACGCATTCGTCAGCCAGGAACATTGGCTTGCATCCCTGCGCGGCTGCAACCAATGCCATCAGATTGGAATGGCCGCCACGCGTTCCTTCACGAATCCGAGAATTTGGGACAGCATCTTCAAACTGAATGGGGGCATGGACGGCGCCGCCAATCGTCTTGGCCGCGAAGTGCTCACGAAAACTTTCGTGGATTGGGCAACTCGCATCCAGAAGGGCGAAGTACCTGCCGTTCCCCCTCGTCCTTCGGGCATCGAACGGAATTTCGTGGTCACGCAGTGGGATTGGGGCGCTCCCGAATCGTTCTTCCACGATTTAACTTCTACCGATAAACGCAATCCCACCTTGTATCCGTACGGTAAGGTTTACGGCGCCGATCGCACCGGTGGTGGAAGGCTTTGGGTTCTGGACCCCGTGAAGAACACCGTCCAAGCGCTCTTAGTGCAACCTCGAAATTCCCAGGGTTACAGCACGGCAGTGGATTATTACCACCCCAGAAATGCAGGTGCGGGCGATGAAGGTGGCGACGGCGGCACGGCGGCAGCATGGATGGCCAGTCCGCACAATCCCATGTTCGATGATAAAGGCCGAGTGTGGATGACGGTGCCGGTGCGTCCGCCGGGCAAGCAAAATAATCCTAAGTGGGCGGCAAGCACCGTTGCGTCCGATACCGACGATCCTACTGCGCTCTCGCTGCTGGCCGAGCGGCTCACATCGCGCGGCCATGGAATGCAGCTCGGCTACTACGATACGAAAACGAATAAGTTTGTTGGTGTGGACACCTCTTACAACACGCATCATTTGCAGTTCGATTGGCAAGGACGCATCTGGAGCGATGGCGACGTGCTCGGAATGCTCGACACCACAAAGGTCGATCCAAATAACGTCGAGGGTACGGAGGCCGGAGCTCAAAAAGCGTGGATGCGGATCGACATGAAAACCCAGATTGAAATTTCAACCGGCGGCTATGCCACTGCGATTAGCCCGATTGATGGCACAGTTTGGGTGCCTGTACCTCAAGTGAACGGAGCGCAGAACAAACTGTACATGCTCAATCCGAAGACAAAGCAATTCAAGGACTATCCTCTGCCGCCTCCGCTGCGCCTTTCGCACGGAATTGATTTCAGCACCGATGGGACAGTCTGGTTCTCCGCCGGAAGCGGCCATCTTGGAAAGCTGGATCCCAAGACGGGAAAATTCAGCTATTGGGACTTGCCCGGGCCCAAGTTCGCGGGCACCGGGAAGGAAACCGGCAGCACCGAGTATCCCTATTTCCTGTGGGTGGACCAGTTCGATACGCTCGGACTCGGGAAGGATACCGTGATCGTCACCGGCACAACTTCGGATTCGTTGCTGATGTTCGATCCGAAGACAGAAAAGTTCACGGTCTTTCGCTTGCCGTATCCGATGCCGTTCTTTACACGCGGCTTGGATGGCCGCATTGACGATCCCCGAGCAGGCTGGAAGGGCCGCGGCATTTGGGCGACGTACAGCTCATACATGCCCAAATTCACGGAAACCAAAATCGGAAACATCGAGCACATTCAGCTTCGCCCGAACCCATTGGCGAATTAACGCTGTTGCACGGAAAGCAACTAGAAAACGTATTTCAAGCCGAACTGGATCAACCGAGGTGCCACCGAGGTCCGGCTGACGACGCCAAAGTTTGCGGTGCCAAAATTCGTACCGGGATTGGAGAATTGCGGGTGATTGAGAGCATTGTAGAACTCCACGCGGAAAGCAAGCTGTGCGTCTTCCCGAACGCCGCCGACCGCAGTCGTCTTGCCGAAAGAGAAATCCGTATTGAATTGTCCCGGTCCGTTCATAATGCTTTGGCCCGTACTCCCGTAACCGGTCGACCCGTCGGACCCCAATATGGGCGCCGGACAGATTACCGACTTATTAATCCAACTGTTCAAACGAGACGCGGTGGTGCCCGACGTGACCAGGTCTTTGTTTGTGGCGCCCGGGCAAAGTGTGACCGTAGCGGGTCCGGCGAAACCATAGACTGAGCCGCCGCTTCGGTCGATCAAAGACATCGGCGCACCACTCTGCACAATAACGATTCCGGAAATCGACCAGCCTCGTAGCAGCCCGCCCGTGAATCCGTCCGTTCGAAGGTTGGGCAAATCATA
>QHXA01000635.1:3686-4092 GCA_003222755.1 Acidobacteriota bacterium | reverse complement strand
AACTCCGGCGATTGGAGGCCAAGGACCGGGAAGCTTATAGGAAGAAACCAGTCAAGCCCGGAGAGTTTGACATCTGGGAATCAGAACAGAGTTGGGGCGACGAATAGGTGCGGCGCGGCGAGGTTCGGTGGTACAAATTCAGCAGTCCCGATAAACGCCGGCCCGTGGTGATTCTCACTCGCGATTCAGCAATCGATTACCTTGGTGAAGTCACCATCGCTCCGATTACCCGAACCATTCGTGAAGGTCCCTCAGAAGTGGTCTTGACGCGGGCGGACGGCTTGCCTGAGGACTCCGCGGTGAATCTCCATCACGTCCAGACTGTGAGTCGAGGCAAACTCGGCGGTCTCATCACCACTCTGACGGAAGAAAAAATGCAAAACGTAAAGAAGGCATTGCTCTTTGC
>QHXA01000635.1:491-3611 GCA_003222755.1 Acidobacteriota bacterium | reverse complement strand
CGCCATCGCCGAGCGGCACAACCGTTCTGTCTTGAGAAAAAAGCCCTGTTCTTTCCGGCGGCGGGCCATATACTTTGGAACGGTGTAAGGGGCGATTTTCCCAATCTCGGCGGCTCTCCATCAGCAGATGCCCCGCAACTCCAACAAATCTCGAAAGGAATTCTGTCTAATCCATGAGTGTTAATCGAATGCTCGCACGCAAATGTGCGGCTGTTTTGCTGGTTTTGTGTTCGTTGTCCGTTTCAGCGTTCGCCGGCACAAGTGCCAGCGCGAAGTTAGCGAATATCCGAATCGATAATTTCGGAATGATCAACGAGACCTACTACCGGGGCGCGCAACCTGACCGCAGCGACTATGCCGATCTGGCGGCGCTCGGCATCAAGACGGTAATTGACTTGACGCGCGACGGCAAAGCTGATGAGAAAGGGCTCGTCGAGCGTACGGGGATGAAGTTCTATCGAATCCCGCTGACAACCTCCGATGCGCCCACACAGGCGGACGTTACGGAATTTATGAGGCTTGTGAGTGATCCGGCCAATCAACCCGTGTACGTCCATTGCCAGGGAGGACGACATCGAACCGGTGTGATGACGGCCGTCTATCGCATGACTCAGGATCACTGGAACGCCGAGCGCGCTTATACAGAAATGAAGAAATACAAATTCGAAGGATTTCCCGGTCACCCGGCCCTGAAAAACTTCGTCTACGCCTTTTACGCTCAGCTCGACCAGCGCCACCTTGCCGAGAACGAGCGCCGAACCGAAGCCGGCGCCACGAAATAGCCACATCGCTCGAGGCACAAAGAGTCGTATGCTTTGTGCCTCAAACCTTTACACCCGCCGTCTCCCAATGACTGCCCGCAGTCTATCGACTCCCAATTGCCACTCATCCTGAACATCAGGCCATTCATTGAAATATGCTCGGAGGCCTCGCATTTCGATAACTACAATCGCCGGGCGGATGTTCAGAGCGATAGGAGTGTGCAAATGCAATTCTCTAGGCGGTTCTTTATTCCTGCTGCTGCTGTTGTTTGTGTTCTCTTTTTAACGGGATCGGTTTGGGCCCAGTCCGTCGCAAGCGGCACGATTGAAGGCACTGTAGCCGATCCAACGGGTGCAGTTGTTGCAGGCGCTATGGTGGAGATCCGGAATCCGATCACCGGATTCCAACAAACGACAACGACGGACTCCATGGGCGCATTTCGATTCACAAACATTCCGTTCAATCCATACCATCTCCAGGTCACGCAAACAGGATTCGCCCCGTCAGCACAGGATGTGAACATCCGCAGCACGGTTCCGGTTCCGGTCAAGGTCGTATTGTCGGTGGCCGGGATCACGGAATCTGTCAGTGTCGAAGCCGGTGCCCAGGACATTCTTGAAAATGTTCCATACGCTCACGCGGACGTCGACATCAGCACATTGGATAAATTACCAACCCTCTCGCCCGCTTCTGGTCTGAGTGATGCGATCACGCTTGCGTCGCCGGGTGTGATCGCCGACTCGAATGGATTCTTTCATCCGCTGGGCGATCATGCTCAGACGTCTTTCGCTATCGATGGACAGCCGATCAGCGATCAGCAGAGCAAGGCGTTTTCGACTCAGATCCCGGTCAATGCGATCCAGAACATGGAAATCATAACGGGGACACCGAATGCCGAATATGGCGACAAGACGAGTCTCGTGGTCAACGCGACGACGCGCTCAGGCCTGGGTTTAATGAAACCCAGAGGCAGCGTCGTTGCACAATATGGATCTTTCGGTACTCCTTCCCTTGAGGCCACTCTCGGCGTGGGAGGCGCAAAGGCAGGATGGTTCATTGCAGCAAACGGCTTGAGGTCAGGCCGCTTCCTCGACACGCCGGAATTCAACCCGATCCATGCGATCGGCAACAGCGCGAACACATTTAACCGGTTTGATCTTGTGCCGAGCAGTAAAGATGCAATCCACGTGAATTTATTCCTCGCCCGAAACTGGTTCCAGATTCCAAATTCCCTGGATCAGCACGATCAAGACCAGCGACAGAGGATCGTGACGCTCGACCTGGCGCCGGGATACCAACACACGTTCAATCCAAAGACACTGCTGACGATCAATCCGTTTATTCGGCAAGACCGTGTCCATTATTTTCCGAGTCCGGATCCGTCCAATGATTCGCCGGCCACCATATCGCAGAGCCGCCGTTTGACAAACTGGGGCGTGCGAGCGGACGTTTCATATGCGTCCGGCAAGCACAATCTGAAAATCGGTGGACAGGCGATGCAGACGCACTTGCAAGAAAACTTCGGCCTTGGCATTACCGATTTTGCCTTCAATCCCGTTTGCCTGAATCGCGCGGGCGATCCGCAGTCCTTACCGACGGTTCGCACTCCGGCACAATGTGCCGCTCGAGGGTTCGCAGCGAACCCGGATTTTCTGCCCGGATTGCTTCCACTCGATTTAACTCGCGGTGGAAGCTTGTTCCAATTCGCTGCCGCCGGAAACGTGAATGAATATGCCGCATACATTCAAGACGCCATAACTATCGGTAGCCTGACACTGAATCCGGGTCTGCGTATTGATCGATATGACGGCGTCCGTGTTGTCACGGACACACAGGTGGAACCCCGAATCGGCGTTTCTTACCTGATTCGTCCGAGCAGCACCGTTCTGCGCGCCGGCTATGCGCGCACGATGGAGACGCCATATAACGAGAATCTGTTGGTTGCAACTTCGGAGAATGCATCGGCATTGATCGAAGCATTTTCAGAGGAAGGCGGCGCGCCATTGAATACCGGTCACCGCAATCAGTTCAATGTTGGCATTCAGCAGGCGCTCAGCCGGTACGTGCAAGCCGAAGCGGACTATTTCTGGAAACGGACCGATAACGCATATGATTTCGGCGTCCTGTTCAGCACACCGATTGCATTTCCAATCACGTGGCCGAAGTCCAAAATCGACGGCGTTTCGCTGCGCCTGAGCTCAACGAACATCAAGGGATTTCAGTGGTACACGACGATGGGACACAACCGGGCGCGTTTCTTTACGGCCAACGGCGGTGTTTTCAGAATCGATCACGACCAGAATTTCCAGCAGACGACCAATGTGCGCTATCAATGGAAGAGGAACGGCCCTTGGGGCG
>QHXA01000635.1:0-468 GCA_003222755.1 Acidobacteriota bacterium | reverse complement strand
CGACGTTGCGAGTCTGGCGGACGCCCTCGCATTGACACCCGCTGAGCAAGCCGCCATTGGTTTCTTCTGCGGCGGCCAGAAGGCGACGCCGGATAGCGGAATCGAGTCGTGCAGATCGGGCGACTTCGGCACAACACGGTTGAAGATACCAGCGGAGGGTACTGCCGATGCCGATCACAACCCACCGCGGGTTGCGCCCCGCCACTTATTCGACGTCGGTGTGGGTACCGAAAACCTGTTTGGGGGGGCAGACGGCAGGCACCTGACGATGCGCTTCACGGTCTCGAACATCACAAATAAAATCGCGCTCTATAACTTTCATTCCACGTTCACCGGAACACATTTTGTAGCGCCCCGCACGTACGTAGGCGCGATCGGGTTTGTCTTTTAGCGTTTCGGTGAACGAGAATGGCCGCCGGTGAAAGTCTTAATTTTTGCCTGTCTCGTTTTTGTGTTTTCTGTCACACC
>QHXA01000634.1:576-3675 GCA_003222755.1 Acidobacteriota bacterium | reverse complement strand
CGAGGGAATCTTGCCCTTCTGGTCGCCCGACGGCCGATCCATCGGATTTTTTAACTTCGCGGACGGAAAACTGGAGCGTCTGGACATCAGTGGCGGCGCTCCGCAAGTTCTGGCTCCAGCCGCAAATCCCAGAGGCGGGAGCTGGGGTTCCGATGGAACCATTCTGTTCGTCCCCGCGCCGAGTTCGCCGATATTTAAGGTTCCTGCTTCAGGTGGAACGCCGTCTCCCTGGAAGCCAGGCGATCCGATGCCGGTGAGTTTTGAAGCGCCGGTCTTCCTTCCGGACGGCAAGCACTTTTTGTATTGGGCTTTCCATGCTGAACCGGAGAAGCAGGGCCTCTACGTCGGCTCACTGGAGAGTCCCGATGTGAAACGAATTCCCGGCGTCGGGTCCAAAGGCGAATATGTGAATGGCTATCTCTTCTATTGCAAGGGCCCGGATTTGTTTGCCCAAAAGTTCGATGTGAGCAAGTTCGAACTGCAGGGCGAGGCCAGGCGAATCGCCAGCGACGTTGGTTTGAACTATGGCGATGTAGACAATCGCGCATTTACCATCGCCGCCGGTGGGACGCTCGCGGTCAGTTCTCAGTCGTCCTTGGCGGCAAGCCAACTGACATGGTTTGACCGTTCGGGCAAACAACTCGATCGTGCCGGCGACCCTGGAAGCTATTTTGGAGTCGCGGCCGCACCCGATTATAAGAAGGTCATCATGGAGAGACTCGATCCGCAATCGGGCGCCAGCGGGGCGTGGCTACTCGAGTTTTCAACCGGCATCACTTCCAAGTTGAAGGTCATAAACAACACTCCTGTGTGGGCCGGCAGCGACCGCATCGTCTACATTGCCGAAGACGGCAGCATGCAGGCGCTAGACATAAACTCGGGCAAGAATCAGACTCTCCTCGCGTCGTCGTCCGATGAGCTTTCGGGAGCCTTCTTGCAAAGCGTGTCGCCCGACGGACGTTTTCTTGTTTGGACGAAAAGCAGCAGCGGGCAAAGCGACCCCTGGATCGTGCCGCTCGACGGCAGCAAAAAACCGGCGCGCTTCCTGGACACACCCTCCAACGAATTTCGCGCGGAAATATCGCCCGACGGACATTGGATCGCCTATGTGTCGAATGAGTCCGGCCGCGATGAGGTGCTTGTGGATTCCTTTCCCCAGCCCGGACAGAGGAAGCGCGTTTCCTCAGAGGGTGGAGCGTTCCCCGAATGGCGGCAAGATGGGCGCGAACTCTACTACCTTGCTCCTTCTTCCGGGAGCCACAGCAAGTTAATGGTGGTTCGCGTCGAAACCGGCGCAACATTTTCCGCCTCCCGGCCGGAGTTTCTCTTCGAACCGCCCGCGCTCAGCGATAACCCGCGGCGTGGCCAATATGTCCCCTTCGGTAACGGTGACCGGTTTCTCATGAATGTCACGGTTCAAGAAACCAAACCACGCACGATAACCCTCGTACTCAACTGGCCCGCGCTGCTGAAGTAAGAGACCGGCCATCAAGCGATCGGCTCGTAGCAGAGGAAGACCTTCCCATTGCGGAACGTCTTCGTCTTTGTCAGCTTGAAGTTCAGCTTGTCTTTGATGCCCTCGAACATCGTTCTTCGACCAGAAGATTTGATAATCGACGCTGATAGTTACTCCAGCGATGGAGACTATCCTCATCGACACAGGTGATGGTGGCGTATGTCCGGCACCGTGCCAGATGGACTAGATCACATAGACCCGATTAAGCGCGCACTGAAAAGTATTGATCGGTACTATATTTCACATCTGGTCGTGAGCCACTGGCATTGCGATCACTTCGGCGGGTTGCTTCCATTATTGTCCGATCAAGGGCAACCGCAGATACACAGCATTTATCATCGTGGACTGTTATTGCGAAATGGACTGTCACTGCAAGAAATTGACAATATCGACTCTGCGAAGCCCTACAGGGAAAGCAAAATGAATGCGGAAATCATCGCGGCGCATCCGGATCTAAAGAGTGTTTTTGCTGGCGACGCGATACGTCTACAAACTGGGCGGGGGTGGACAGCTCGTCTTGAAGTGCTCGCTTCTGGTGGGCAAACCATCGCCGATGATAAGCCGTCGTATGAATGCAAAGATGCCGGGACATTAGAGAATTCGAATAGCGTCGCGGTGTTATTCAGTTTCAAGTTTGATTCGACAGAGGAATTTACGTATTTCGATCCCGGCGACCTCACCTGTCCGGTATCGAGAAGGGCTGGAAGGTTATTTCGCGAGACACAAGATCACTGTGTATAGAACGGCTCACCATGCCGACAAGAATGAAAACCCACCCGATCTATTGAAGAAGATCAGGCCGCAATTTGTGATAGCGAACAACGACAATATGGGCGGTCTGCTTTACCCGGCAACAGAGTACCGACTCTGGTTCATGACTAAGCCATCTTACGCAAACGCACGGTATGCGAACGAAGATATAAAGAATCCGGTTGCCTCCAATTGGATAAAACTCCGACTTGTACGGTCACGGCCACCTGAAATCACTTGCGGCGGTGGAAAGAATCAGGCGAGCTGTTAAGTGGCCGCCTCTTCCACGCTGAGGATCAATATCTCCGAAGTTGTCGCCCTCAAAGTCGACTTGCCTAGCTAAGCACAGTTAGCTAATAATAGTTGCATGTCGAAAATACATTCGATCCATGACGCCAAAACGAATCTGTCGCGCCTCATCGAGCGCGCATGTGCCGGCGAAGAAGTGGTCATCGCACGCGGAAAAACGCCTGTTGTGAAACTGGTTCCCGTTGAGTCCGATGTTCCCCGTCGAGAGTTTGGCGCTATGAAAGGGCGGGCGCGAGTTACGCGCGCATTCTTTGAGCCGTTGCCGGAAGAGGAACTGGCGGCTTGGGGCGAGTGACGGAGCTTGCGCGCCCTCATCGATACGCATGCTTTCTTATGGTGGCTCGATGGCGACCGTCGCTTGTCTGCCGCATCTCGCCGAATCATTGCCGACGAAGGGAACACAATCATTGTGAGTGCGGCGACCGCGTGGGAAATAAGCACGAAGGTCCGGCTGGGGAAACTGCCAGGCGCCGTGGATGTTGCAGCAGATCTTATGGGCTGTATTCGAGGCCAAAAGTTTGATC
>QHXA01000634.1:0-380 GCA_003222755.1 Acidobacteriota bacterium | reverse complement strand
GTCAGCTTGCGGGTTCACTTGCAGACACCTGCTGCGAAGCACCGCTAATCGGAGATGATTTGCCCGATCAAAGCGCGTGTATCCTACCCCGGCAAGGAGGTTCAGGAATACTGCGGTTCCTGCTTCCATTTTTTCTTCAGCTGGCCGCAGGCGGCGGAAATGTCGTTGCCGCGGTTTTTCCGGACGAAGGCGGAGACGTGGTGGTCGATTAGGATTGCTGAAATCGTTCGACGGCGGCATCCGAAGGGCGCCGGTAGGTGAGTTCTTCGGCCTCGTTGAACGGAATCAGGTTTACTTTCGCGCGCATGCCCTTGAGCAGCTTCACCAGATGCAGCGCGTCTTCAGGCGAATCGGTCACGCCTCGCAGCAACACATATTCG
>QHXA01000633.1:3240-3658 GCA_003222755.1 Acidobacteriota bacterium | reverse complement strand
GGAATGAGCGTTGCGCCGATCACTTTCAATCCAGCGGCGTGCGACCGGTCGATAATCTGGTTGATCGCAAAAGTAATCGTGCCGGTTGACATAACGTCTTCCGCTCGGTTGCCGTTCATGCCCGGCATATTGACGTCGTTACTGGCATTGAAAAAGAAGACGTGCGTGACGCCGGCAACTCCCAGCACATCTCGATCGAAACGAGTGATCGCGGTGCCGAACGGTTGATGCAGCAGCAGGGTTCCCGCCCAAACCGACTTGTTCACAACAGCAATGCCTCCGCCCCGCGGAGGCGAGATGCGGCGGCGCAGGTAGTTCGGCCACATGTCCGGACCGTGGGATTTGGTGTCGCCGAGGACGACGACGACCGGCGTGTTTTTTGGAGCGACCGTGTCGATTTCCGCGAGGAAGGGAGAAA
>QHXA01000633.1:0-3128 GCA_003222755.1 Acidobacteriota bacterium | reverse complement strand
ATAGCCGATCTGTTCGTATGGACGGCGTTCCTCCTGGTGATAAGTGGATAGACTGTTTCCTGCGGCAGATAGAGGCTGACTGCCAGATTCTGCAACGCTTCAGTCTTGAATTCCACCGGATCGCTGACCATGCGTGCGCCTGGAGGGATCGTTATTTTTGAAGAGCCGCCGAACTTAATCGGCGCAAAGGTGTCGGGTTTGGCGGTGCCGTCTGGATTCGCGATGGCCACGGAGGCGGCGCCGATCACTAGCGGCGCTGAGGCGTACTCATTTGAGAGATGCACGCGCAGGCGCGGTCCGCCGATACTGATTTCCAATCGATGGCGGACGGTTTGGTTCTTGACCATGATTGTCTGTGCGGGTGTGCCTTGTAACGGGACGCCCCATGTAGCGACCCAATGGTCATCAGCAGCGAATGCGGATAGGGCGACACAAACACATAATGACGCGAAGAAACAAAAACCTGGTCGCGGGATGTTCATCGGACCACTCCCTCGGCCGGCTTCCCATCGGCCGTGACGCCGTTCCGATTATTGTCGGTACACGAATATTCCATCAGTTCCCAGGCCTGTTTTCGGCCGTACGTAATCTTGCGCAGGAGTTCCGCCCCAAGGCTGTAATCCGATATAGGCATTGAACATCTCTCCGATGCCGCTAGACGCAAATTCCCCCAGCCGTGCAGAATGCTTGACGTAGATAGATCTGTATGTAATAGTACATGCAGATGAAATGGTACGACGCTAAAGGAGATTCGGCCGCTCGCCTGCGTCAGCGCAAGCATGCGTTGCTCCGGCGTTTCCAAATTCCGGCAGATGCTCTGCCCGGCTCGCTCTCGATGACTCACCGGCGCTGCGGAAAAGACAACTGCCGGTGCGCCGATGGAGAAGGACATCCGATTTGGTCGTTGACCTTCATGGTCGATGGCAAGAAGCGCGTCGAACGTATTCCCGACGATTGGGTGGAGCAGATCCGTCCTCTGGTGGAGCAGGGCCGGGAGTTCAAGGACGCGGTTGCGGAGGTCTTCGCGGCTAACGCGCAACTGCTGACGTTGTGGCGCGAGCAATCCACCCATAAGAGGCCCAAGAAGCGTTGAACGCTCCACTATTCGACCTCAAGGTCGGCCCGCCCACTCACAGCTGAGGATGGGCCTGACCATACGCGATCACGGCCTGGAGGGTTCAAATACTGTTGAGAAAATCGCTGTTCCGCCACGGGTGAGCCGGAATGTGGAATGTCACTGTGGTAGCGGCAGCAAGTACAAGCGGTGCTGTCTGGAGCGCGACGAAACGCTCCGGCGGCAAGTGCGTTCGGTCGCGATACCCGCATGGATGCTCCACTCACCCAACAAGCTCCACCAGTTCGAGAAGTATGCGTGTAATGTCTTTGCCCTCCCGGAGCTGTTGGCGAAGCTGACCGACACGCGGCGCGCCCCACAAATTTCCACCTTCGACGTCGTCAACAGCCTCTTTCATACGGCATTGTTGCGCATCCCCAGCATCAATGCTCTGGAAGGCGATCTGAAGGAAAGCGACTTTCAGAAGTTGATCGGCCGCAACCCGACACCGGACGTGAAAGCATTTAGTGCCGACGTTGTGGCCAATGTGCTCGATCAGTTGTATCTGGTCCCCATGCGGGAAAATCTTGAAGACGTCATCTGGAAGGCCGAACGCAACAAGGTGTTCCGCGAGGGCTCCTACGGCGGATTGCGCTGCGTGGCCATCGACGGCTGGGAGCCCTTCGCTTCCTATGATCGCCACTGTCCGCACTGCCTGGTGCGCCAAGTCAAAGTCAAACGCGCCGGGGGTGATATCGAAGAGGTGAATCAGTACTACCACCGTTATGTGGTGGCCATGCTGCTCGGCCCTGTGATTGACGTCGTTCTGGCCATCGAGCCGGTGCTCAATGAGGAGGCCCGCCGCGACAACGACAGCGAGCACACTGGCCATGAAGGCGAACTCACGGCGGCTCGCCGTCTCATCGACTCTCTATACGTCACTTACGGCAGTTTCATCGACGCCATCGTAGTGGACGCCCTCTATGCCAACGGGCCCGTGATGACTCAACTGGACGGCTACGGCTATGGGGGTTTCATCGTGCTCAAGAAGGAAAACAACGAGCCCCTCAAAGAAGCTCTCGCTCTATGGAAGGACCAGCCACCATGCGGAAATTACGACGATTCCGATAAGAAAGAGCACATCCACTTCTGGGACGCCGACGACATCGACACGCTCGACACCTACAAAGGAAAAATCCGTGTGATCCGCGCCGTGATCACTAAATCCGACAAATCGGCCACGACTTGGTGCTTCGGCATTATCGGCAAACATGCGCGCAGGCTGAGCTGCCAGACTGCACTCAAGATCATTCGTGCGCGCTGGCATATCGAGGATACCGCCTTCAACCAGTGGATCCAGTACTGGAACTTCGGCCACGTCTTTCGACATACCTCAAATGCGCTCCTGGCTGTGCTGCTGCTTTGGACGCTCGCTTTCAATCTGCTTCAGCTGTTCGTCTATCGACGGCTGAAACGCCCCCGACGGCCCAAAGATCCTACCGACACCATCCGGCACATCGTCGAGGTCATGCTTCGCGATGTGGCCACCTTGCCAGAACCCATCCCATGGACCGCACTCCTAGACACCAGCTAACACCGGGCCGGAGCCGCGCCCGAGTGGGCGGCGCGGAAAGCCCGGCTGCCTGAACCAACTCAGCCTGCATTCTCCCGCCAGGAGGCGGTTGACTCGTTCAACAACGTATATCGGCCCGCCATACTGACGGCCTCGTACGCTCCGTGGCCATCGCGCGATCTGCCAATGGCGGCACCCCGACGCGTTTACCGCTAGAAGCGGAACTCCTGGGTTCAACCGGCATAGCTTGTCAAAAGCCTTCGCCCGTGATAATGGGTGGCGCGATTCTATCCATTTCAGCCGGAGGAAGCATGAAGCGGATTCTTGAAGCTTTCACACTTATAGCAATGGCTATCGCGATGGGTTGTTCGCGCACCGAGGCCACGTCGGACGCAACCGATGCCGGTCTGCGAAACGCGGATCGTGATGCGTCGAACTGGCTCATGTACGGGCGGACTTACGACGATCATCGGTTCAGTCCTTTGGATCAAATCAATGAAC
>QHXA01000613.1 GCA_003222755.1 Acidobacteriota bacterium | reverse complement strand
GAGGCCATCCTCCAGAATCCAGCGTGCCAGGTTAACGGCCGGCAATTGGTCGTGCGATGGAGAAAACAGTACGGCGTTCTTCCTATCACGAAATCTATCGAGGTAGATGCCTCTGGACCATTCGTAATCAGCCCGCGATGAGATCACGAATTTGAATTCATCGTGTGGTTCGGCGAGGTCGATATTCTCCCAAAACACCGTATGGCCTTCGCGGCTATCCGGACATTTGATATCGATGACCTTGATCACGGCTTTCGGAACACGCGCGACACTCACGTGTCCTCCAGTTTCTAGCATTACCCTGTAACCTCGGTCGAGCAAGGACTGCATCAGTGGGTAAACTTGTTCCTGCTCCAGCGGCTCCCCGCCTGTCACTTCGACCAGCCTTGCAGGATAACCAGCGACGACGGACAGCACCTCGTCGAGTTGCATCTCCCGACCACCCGCATAGGAATATTTCGTATCGCAGTAAACGCATCGAAGCGAGCAGCCGGTCAGGCGCACGAATACACAAGGCTCACCTGCGTGTGTGGACTCGCCTTGAATCGAAAAAAAGATTTCGGTGATGCGCATTGTGTGCGGGCCTACCGTTCAGAACTCCTGATCTCGCCACAGAATTCGTATCGAACCGTGTAATCAGAATGAAGCCGCGAAGTCCCCTCCTCAGCTGAGGAGGGGACGGCTGCGCCATCAAGAAAATGCCGCGAAGCCACCTTTAAAAGGCGCAGACGGGGTGGTGTTGGTCAAGAAAATTAATTGTGGCTTGAACGAACCACCCCGGCCGCGCCAAATAAGGTGCCTTCGGGATATTTTTCTTGATGGCGCGGCCACCCCTCCTTTGCCAAGGAGGGGAATTTCGCATTCACAACGGCTCACTCTGAATTCCTCGACCTCAGGAGTTCTGACGTTACGGGACTTCTCTCATACTACCTCGAAACCATATCCATGCGCCGCTGCCAACAAGCACAGCTCCCGCCAACGCCCCGCTGACCGCTGACGGATACATATGCTGCACGGCATCGCGGAAACCAGACAAAATGACAAGTGTGGCTGTGGTGATCGGGAGCAGTTCCGGGTGATGGCGAAACACAACCCGGTACGCGATCATCAGGACGAGTCCAGTTGCGGCTCCGATTATCAGCCAGGAGGCGATCGTTTCCAGAGACGATGAACCTACCACCGCAAGACCGACGAACACCCAAGCCGCTGCTCCACGTTCTCTGTGATGTACCGCATAGAGCACTGCTAGGAAAATCAGCGTTTGTGTGAAGAAAGAGCCCAAGGGCCCAAGCGCAGCAGCAAGGAAGGGCACAAATGCCGACGCCGGGCCAAGATTGCCCCAAAGCGGCGCGAGCGAGCTCACGGCGTGCCTTCCTAAAGCGGCTGCGCCTGCGATTACGAGCCCGACTGAAATACCACTTACGACGCCTTTGCCGAGCTGGAAGCTGGAGCGCACGTTCCCATTTCCCACAATCAAACCAGCAACCAGTCCCAATCCGATCGCAGTGAAGATGCCGAATACCAGCGATGTCAGA
This sequence comes from Acidobacteriota bacterium, assembly GCA_003222755.1. Lineage (GTDB taxonomy): Bacteria > Acidobacteriota > Terriglobia > 20CM-2-55-15 > 20CM-2-55-15 > 20CM-2-55-15. Next base: position 1,557 of record QHXA01000613.1, on the reverse strand, counting down.
ATGGCGATGCCGGTCTGCAGCTCCAAAGGTTGGGCCGTGGATGCCTGTGACGCAAAAACGGGCCAGTTATTGATCACATTCAGGGCGCCGAGAAGAAATACGGCTCCGAAGATCGACAAGAACGCTCGCGCCGAAAACGCACGTTTGCGGCTCCAGTGAATCGCTCCGATAACTGCGGCGGCCACAACAGTGGCAACGATCAGAATCGTGCACACAATCGCAAGGATCGCCGGTAGATTCCGGCGCGCCCGCTCGTTCCGCGACCAGTCTTCCGGGACATAAACATATCGCGCGGCATCCACGACTTGGTCTCCTGCGATTACGATCGAGACTCTCGGTTCCCCTTGAGGAAGTTCATAGTCTCGTGTGTCTTTGAACACAAATGTCCAGTCGGTGCGTGAGGGACGCTTCGCGGCTTGGGCCGAGACCTCTTTGAAATCGGACTGGAGGGGCGATCCGGCTGGGCGGTCATCTGTTGATGCTGTGCGCTGTCGCGCTTGCGCTTCGCCCACCGCCCCTATAGTCAGCTCCCGTACAGCGATCATGCGGGCTGCGTCCATGCTCAAATTCGCGCCAGGTTTGGCTTCCGGCAAATCGTGGCTTATGCGAAAAATCATGCCGCTGCCGTCGATGTAGGCCTGATACTCTTCGGCTCGTTCCGCAACATCGCCCTGGAACCGCGCAAAACGAACCACCCAACTCGGCGGAGTAACATATACACCGATTAACTTTTCATACCGGTCGCGGCCTGCAGTTTGCCAAACAAAGCGATTCATTTCGCCTGGTTGTCCCTCAACACGACTCAGCACAGTCCAAGATGTATCCAGCTGCACGCCTCGTTCGGTTAATGCCCGCCGCGCGGCCTCTTCTGCTTCACTACGGCTGATTTTTACCGGTGGCGCATCCGTGTGGAATGGAGACGCGAGTATCCAAACGGCCAGTCCCGCCACACCCGCAAGCGGCAAGGCACGGGAAGCACGCACGGACATCGTTGTTGTCGCCGGAACCTTTGGTGCGGCCGCAAGTGTTTCAACAACATCTCGGGGTCTCCACGCCGCGTTTCGTGCGTCAGCCGGTACCGCACTCCATGCTCCCAAACGGACTCGGTTCACGAGTACAACCCAAAGCGGAACAAGCACGATGAGCACAACTAATGCCTGCTCGATGTGAGCCCGCGCCGTAGATGACACAAAAAGCGGTAAAGCGATCCAGGCGGTGTCATACGCAAAGTGCAAAACAATTCCGGGCAGCAGGCCAAAGATCAAGTAAAGAGTCCCGAATGCGAATGAGGGAATCATCAGTTCGACCATGCGGGCGTATGCGGGCTGGTTCGCGTATCCCGCATGGCCGGCACCAAATACGAGCGCCTGAAGAATCATGGCGGCGGCAATGAAAGGACGACGCTTGCCGATTTTATCGCCGATGAGTGCCGCCGTTGCAAGCGGTGCTGCACGGAACAGACACTCTTCCCAGAAGCCCGCCTGCGCTGCCTGTGCAATGGCGGATAACGAAGGCAGATAATTAGCGAACACATCCGGGTTGACCAGAGTGTCTGAC
>QHXA01000612.1 GCA_003222755.1 Acidobacteriota bacterium | reverse complement strand
CAGGAAACGCAGGAACAGGAACAGCAGCGCGAAGAACAAACCGATTGTGCCGATGTACGTCGACCAATCCCAGAACGTCGGGTAATACATGTTCCACGCGGATGGCAGGAAATCCCGATGCAGGCTCGTTACAACAATCACGAATCTTTCAAGCCACATCCCGATATTGACAGCGAACGCAATCAGCCAGAGCGACAACACATTCGTCCTCACACGGTTGAACCACAGCGCTTGGGGTATGACGATGTTGATTAGGATGAGCCCCCAATAAGCTGGCCCGTAAGGGCCCGTCCAGCGATTCAGTGTCATATAGCGGTCGTATTGGTCCGCGCTGTACCACGACATGAAGTTCTCCATCATGTAGCCGTACGCTACGATCAAACCGGTCGCTAGCATGACCTTCGCCATGTTTTGGAGATGACGCAAAGTGATGAAGTCCTCCAGTCCGTATACCGCGCGAATCGGAATGGCCAACACCATCACCATCGCGAATCCCGAATAAATTGCGCCTGCGACGAAGTAGGGCGGGAAGATTGTGGTGTGCCATCCCGGTACGATGCTGATGGCGAAATCGAAGCTCACGACCGTGTGGACCGAAACCACAAGCGGCGTTGCCAGGCCGGCCAATAACAAATAAGCCACGTCGTAGCGGTGCCAATGAATCGCCGAACCTCGCCAGCCCATCGCGAGAATTCCATAGATCACCCTTCCGAAACGACTGCTGGAACGATCGCGCAACGTTGCCAAATCCGGAATCAGTCCCACGAACCAAAAAAGAAATGAAACGGTGCCGTATGTTGAGACGGCGAAGACATCCCAAACAAGCGGACTGCGGAATTGTGGCCAGATATCCATCGTGTTTGGATATGGAATCAACCAGTATGCAAACCACGGCCGGCCTAAATGGAGAAGCGGAAACAGGCCTGCGCAAGCAACGGCGAATAGCGTCATCGCCTCAGCAAATCGGTTAATGGACGTACGCCACTCCTGCCTTAGCAACAGCAATATTGCGGAAATCAGCGTGCCTGCGTGGCCAATACCAATCCACCAGACGAAGTTGATGATGGCGAAGCCCCAGGCAACCGGAACGTTGACGCCCCAGATGCCGATTCCTTCGACAAACAGATACGTCGTCGCGACCATCAACAGCATCACGAGCAGGAATGCGAACCCGAATCCGGCAAGCCAGTGCAGGGACCACTTGCGCGTCAGCACGATCGAGCTGATCTTGTCGGTAACTGTTGCGTATGTATGGCCCGGGCCAATGACTTCGTGCGACATCTTGTTGTAAAAGGGGAGCCAAACTGAAATTTCGAAATTGGACGAATCCTGCATCTCCAATCCGAAATCCGAAATTTCGGATTGGAGATGCAGGATTCGTCCAATTTCGAAATTTCACATCATGCTCCCACCTTAGGCACCTCCGGGTTCGGATTGGTGATCTTCGCCAAATACGTCGTTCTTGGCCGAGTGTTCAACTCGGTCAGCACTCCGTAATTCCGCGGCTCCGCTTTCAATTTCGCAACCCGGCTGTTGGGATCTGCAATGTTGCCGAAGACGATCGCATCTGCAGGACACGCGCCCTGGCATGCTGTGACTACCTCACCGTCGCGAATCAGACGATCTTCCTTCTTTGCATCAATGCGCGCGTGATTGATACGCTGCACGCAATAGGTGCACTTTTCCATGACACCGCGGCTGCGAACGGTCACATCCGGGTTGTAAAGCAGCGACATGCTCGGTCGCTCACCGGCGTGGAAGTCGAAAAAGTTGAACCGCCGAACTTTGTAGGGGCAGTTATTCGAGCAGTACCGCGTGCCGACGCACCGGTTGTACGTCATCTCGTTCAAACCTTCATTGCTGTGAGTCGTTGCTGCGACGGGACAGACCGGCTCGCATGGCGCCTTTTCGCAGTGCTGGCACAACATCGGCTGGAAGAGCATCTCCGGTTGGTCCACGTCGCCCTCATAATAAGTGTCGATCCGAAGCCAGTGCATCTCGCGGGACCGGCTGGCCTCAAGTTTGCCTACGACGGGAATGTTGTTCTCTGCCTGGCAAGCAACGACACACGCATTGCAACCGATACACGTGCTCAGATCGATGGCCATTCCCCACGCGTAGTTTTCCGGCGGATATTCCGGGTACAGGGTCAGCTCTCGCGGCGGTACCTGCGTTTCTTCTTTGGCGAAATTGGGATGTTCCCCATATTCGGTCGCTGATGCGCGGCGGGCGAGGTGCCGATTCTCCATCAAGTGATGGCTTTGAGTCGAAGCGAGCATGTAGCGGCCACCGGTCTTTCGCACTTCCACGTTCTGCGCGAGCCAGGGCGCGGATGATGTACGAATCGAGTTCGCGTTGTATCCGCGATTCGAGCCTAACGTTCCGGCACGAGTGCGGCCGTACCCGAGGAAAAGCGTGACCGAGTCATGCGCATGGCCCGGAGAAATCCAGACAGGAGCGTGGATCGTGCGTCCTTCGTGTCGGATCTCGATTACATCTTCCTGACCAAGATTGAGACGCTGTGCTGTAGCGGGACTGACCAGCGCGACATTGTCCCAAACAGTTTTTGTGAGCGGTTTCGGCAACTCCTGCAGCCATGCATTGTTCGCGAATCGGCCGTCATAGATTGTGGGATCGGGGCGAAAGACAACTTCGAGAGGGGAAGCGCCTGGCAACTCTTGAGCGAATACTTCCGTAGAGGCTAATAATCCCCTCGTCAGCGCGCGAAGCGCAAGCGCGGCCGCGCGTAGCCTCAAGACGCGAAGCGCAAGCGCGGCCGCGCGTAGCCTCGAATAAGGTGGCTTCGCGAAATTTTTATTACTGGCGCGGCCACCCCTCCTTTGCCAAGGAGGGGAATAATTCTGCCCCAAACCGGCGCTTCTTCCTCCCGCAAGGCCTTCTGTCTTCGCCACTCCATCGTGCACCGCTTTTCTCCACGCCTTCTCATCCAATCCCCACGCCTCTTTCACAAGCTCGTACGATGTCCTCGTGGGCTGCCCCAACACAGCCGACAGCAGCTCAACCGCCGATTTGCCGCCGTACAGCGGATTGATCAGTGGCTGCATGATCGTCGTCGTGCCGT
>QHXA01000611.1:4735-5123 GCA_003222755.1 Acidobacteriota bacterium | reverse complement strand
GTCTTTAGCGAGTGAATTGGCGCGCGTTGCTAGTGATCCGATCCCTGCTCAGCACTACACTGAAAATAGCGAAGGAGAACCCATGACGAACCGCTTTCGAGTTTCCGGCACGCTGGCCAGCCGATTAGAGGAATCGGGAATTTCGTCCGATGCGGTATTGCGTCGAGCGGGTCTTCCGTTGGGATTGTTCAAACAAAGCAAGATCTTTTTGACAACCGAGGAAATGTTCGCCTTACACCGCGCGATCCACGATGTCAGCGGCAACCCGGTGATCGGGTTGAAACTCGGTAGCGAGGAGCGCCCGGAGCACTTCAGTCCGATCGCTATCGCCGCGCCCTACAGCCGTTCGTTTCGAGAGGCGCTGGATCGAATTGCACGTTACAAGCGG
>QHXA01000611.1:0-4691 GCA_003222755.1 Acidobacteriota bacterium | reverse complement strand
AAAGAATGTGCGGTGGAATTCGTATGGCTTTTAGCCGAAAAGTCGGAGCCACTCACGTTAATCGACATGTGTTTTGCGTGGGCCGTAGCGATCGGACGCCGGGGCACGGGACGCCGCATCCGTCCATTACGAGTGGAATTCAAACGCCCTGCCGCGAACCGTCGACTGTATGAGAGTCATTTTGGGTGTGGTGTGAAATTCGGCGCGCGGCACAACAGGCTGTTCTTTCATGCGGAGGATATCGCACAGCCGTTCGTGACGCACAATGCCGAACTTCTTGAACTGCTTGCGCCGCAACTTGAAATAGAACTAAGCCAACTCGCCGCCGACTCTCTTAAAACGCAAGTGAAAACGATCCTAAAGAAGTTGCTCGCAGGAAATAGACCTCGACTGGAGGATGTCGCCGGCGAACTACGGCTCAGCACTCGGACGTTGCAGCGCAGACTTCTTGAAGAAGGACTTACGTTTCACACGCTGATGGAAGAAGCACGGAAGGAAATGGCGAAGCACTACCTGTTGCAGCCAGCGCTTGAACTGAACGAAACGGCATACCTCCTGGGCTACGAAGATCCGAATTCGTTTATTCGTGCCTTTCACAAATGGGAGGGAACTTCTCCGGGCGAGTGGCGATCGACACAACCCCGATATGCCGCTACCCGAATGTGACTGACAGAAGCCAGGGAAGTAAGGAGACAAAATGAAAAAACGTCAGCTTGGAAAGAGTGGACTTGAAGTTTCTGCAATCGGATTCGGTTGCATGGGTCTGAACTACGCGTACAGCGCAACCATCGATAAGAAAGAAAGCATTTCTCTGTTGCGTGCCGCCGTCGATCGCGGCGTTACTTTTTTTGATACGGCCGAAATTTACGGACCATATACGAATGAAGAATTGGTGGGCGAAGCGCTGAAACCCTATCGTGACAGCGTCGTCATCGCCACGAAATTTGGCATCAAGTTGCGGGATGGCAAGCAGGTACAGGACAGTCATCCGCTACGAATCCGAGAATCCGTCGAAGGTTCGCTGAAGCGATTGAATACCGACGTGATTGATTTGTACTACCAACACCGCGTGGATACTCAGGTGCCTATCGAAGATGTAGCTGGGACCATGAAGAATTTGATAAGTGAAGGAAAAATCAAACATTGGGGACTTTCAGAAGCAGGAGTACAAACCGTACGCCGCGCACACGCGGTGCAACCTGTAACCGCAGTCGAAAGCGAATATTCACTTTGGTGGCGGCGTCCGGAAGAAGCCTTGTTACCGGAACTGGAGGAACTTGGAATCGGTTTCGTGCCCTTCAGTCCCCTGGGTAAAGGTTTTCTTACCAGAACGATTAGCAAGGATGCAAAATTCGACAAATCCGATTTCCGCAGCATTGTTCCCCGTTTTATGCCTGCCGCTCTTGCTGCCAACCAAGCGTTGATGGATCTGCTGAAACAGGTAGCCGAAGAGAAGAAAGCGACGCCCGCGCAAATTGCTTTGGCATGGCTGCTGGGCCAGAAGCCGTGGATCGTGCCTATTCCCGGCACCACAAAACTAAGCCGACTTGACGAGAACATCGGCGCAGCAAACGTTGAATTGGCTGGTAGCGATTTAGGCCGCATTAACGCCGCATTGGCAAAGATCAAAGTGGAAGGCGAACGTTATCCGGAAGAGTTGGAAAAGAGAACCGGACTGTGAGCATGAAAGATAACTCGCAACAAAACGACGCGGCACAACCTCGATTGAGGATCAGCGAAGCGGCACACACCAATCATGAGGAGTGGTTTCCAAACCATCAATCCACTCTGAAGATCAGCGATCCAGACCTGATTGAGGTGTTTGACAACTTCGCCTTCGATGAAGTGATGACTTACGGCGAGCTGAACATGAAAACGAGGGTAATCGTTACTCTGGCATCCATCATCGGCAGCCACGCATTAAGCGAATACAAAGTACGCACCTAAAACGGAGGTAGAGTCCATGCGCGCAACAGTCATGTACGGTGCCGGCGACGTTCGTATTGAAACCGTTCCCGATGCCCGCGTCGTCGAGCCGACCGACGCTGTCTTAGCTGTCAGCCGCGCGTGCATTTGCGGCAGCGACCTATGGCCATACAAGACAATGGAACCCACCCATGTGGGCCGTCGAATGGGACACGAGGCAATTGGTGTTGTCGAAGCTGTCGGTGCGGACGTTCGTTCGATCAAAGTCGGCGACGTTGTTGTCATGCCGTTCGCTTACTCCGACGGCACTTGCGTTTTCTGCGCAGAAGGCCTCAACACTTCATGCATCCATGGGGGCTTCTTCGGCATGGCTGACGTCGGAGCACAGGCTGAAGCTGTCCGCATCCCGCAGGCCGACGGAACGCTCTTCGTGTTGCCGGTGGGCAAAGATCACGCGCTGATGTCCTCTCTTCTTACGCTTTCAGACGTGATGGGGACGGGCCATCACGCGGCCATCGCCGCCAAAGTCGCGCCCGGCAAGACAGTCGCCATTGTCGGAGATGGCGCAGTCGGGCTCTGTGGCGTTATCGCCGCGCGGCGTCTCGGTGCCGAGCAGATTATTATGCTCGGTCGTCATGCGGACCGGATCGCACTCGCGAAACAGTTTGGTGCGACCGACATCGTGGGTGAGCGAGGCGACGCGGCGGTTGAACGTGTTCGCGAATTGACAAACGGTTTGGGCGTACATTCTGTGCTGGAGTGCGTCGGGCACGGAGAGTCGATGCTCACGGCGATCCGAATCGCGCGGCCGGGTGGCGCGGTGGGTCGGGTCGGCGTTCCCCAAGAAGAGGCGATGCCGGGATCGTTACCCGCGTTCTATAACAACATCAGCGTCAGCGGCGGCCCCGCCCCGGTTCGCGCCTATATCGCGGAGCTTCTACCGGACATCCTTGAAGGCAAGATCGAGCCAGGCCGGGTATTCGACCGAACTGTGAACCTCGACGGCGTGCCTGCTGGCTACCGAGCGATGAACCAGCGCGAGACGATCAAAGTGATGGTCAAATCCTGAAGCCGGTCGCTCGATGGGGAGTGTCAGCGCAGACAAAGCAAACAGGAGATGGCAATGTGGACGAGCGACGAAATCCAGAAGATTGCAACCGCAGAAGAACTGGAGGTTGCATCGCTTCGAGGCGACGGCACACTGCGGAAGCCGACGCCGATTTGGGTCGTTCGCGTCGGCGACGCGCTCTACGTCCGATCCGTGAATGGAGCCACGTGCCGCACGTCGATTTTTTCAATCGTTTGTCCAATTGCGGTGCGATTCGGAAAACGACTGAGGGTTTCAACATCGGGAAGTTCTGGCATGATTCATTGTGTTGAGCAGTTATCCTCGAGGAGAAGAAACTATGTCCACGTATACAGTCCGGCTTCACCGCGTCCTGCGTGCGACCCCCGAGCGGGTATATCGAGCATTCCTGGAACCAGACGCCATGAGTAAGTGGCTTCCGCCGAACGGATTCACTGGAAAGGTTCACCACATGGATGCCAAGGTCGGCGGCACACATAAGATGTCGTTTACGAACTTCACCACAGGTAAGAGTCATTCTTTCGGAGGAGAGTACGTTGAACTCGTGCCACATGAGCGCATCCGCTACACGGACAGATTTGATGACCCGAACCTGCCTGGTGAAATGCAGATTACGGTGACCTTGAAGAAGGTCTCTGTTGGAACCGAGCTGAATATAGTGCAAGAAGGGGTGCCCGGCGTTATTCCTGCTGAGGCCTGCTATCTTGGCTGGCAAGAATCGCTCACGTTGCTAACAAAACTTGTCGAAGCAGAGATTCGAGATTAGTGACTGACCTCGAAATTCAAAGGAACAGTCCTTGCGACAGAAGACCTCAATTCTAGGTAGCCGCCACGAGTAGCTCCTCTGCATTATTTGGCGGGCGAAGACCATCTGTCCTGCCCGCAAAGTAGCGCTGCGCAAGAGTGGCTGCGGACACGTGCTGCACTTGTCGAAAGCCGGCTTCGCCGGCGAGTGTCAGCATCTCTGCTGGAGTGAAGAAGCTGATGAAAGGCGTTCCGCTTGCGCGCGCCCCCTTTTCGGCTAACTGAAGCCCGGGACGGTCCTCGGGATCGGCGAGCTCTAACGGCAGCAGGAACGACATGGCGAGCGTGGATCCAGGGACGAGCGCCGCGACCTTCCGCAGCGTGGCCGTGATCGCGTCCTCGGTGAGGTACATGCTGACGCCGGTGGACGCCACGACCGCCGGCTGGCCGGCATCGAACCCGGCGGCTAACAGCCGTTGCCACCACGCGTCGCCCCCCTCGAAGTCCACCGGAACGAGCCACAGCAACTCCGGGATACCGAAACCGAGCTCGATCAGGCGCTGTCGTTTCCAGGCCTGAGGGCCAGGCCGGTCGACCTCGAATATCCGAAGGCGGGAGGCGATCTCCGGCTTGCGCTGGGCGAACGTGTCCAAACCGGCGCCGAGGATGACGTACTGTTCGACACCACGGCGAACTTCTTCAGTGACGAGGTCCTCGATGAAGCGAGCACGAGCCACGATGGATGCTCGGAAGCGGCTGGTGAAGTGCGGGTCCATGTCTGGACGGCGGCGCCAATCATCTTCCGGGGCGACCAGCCGCAGGCCAATCTCGTCTTCAAGCACATGCGGCGGGGGATCGATCTGAACATGCATAGCCCGCCACAATGCGACCCGCACCGCTGTGCTGTCTGGCGCCGGCGTTTGCTTTTCATGCA
>QHXA01000610.1:579-3711 GCA_003222755.1 Acidobacteriota bacterium | reverse complement strand
CACGCCGAGGAACTGGATACGGAAATTTCTGCCGCGATAGGCGCACGAAGTTTGGCGGCAAATTTAGAAATCATTGAAAGCAACAAGTTAACTGCCCAACGCATCCAAACCATAGCGGATATCGAAGCGGATCCGCACTGGAAGTATCTCGGTCTGACACGGGACGTTGGACAGGGTGCTCATGCCGTCCGCATGCACACTGTCATCCCGCACCTTTCCGCAACACCGGGAGAGATTCGATGGCCAGGCGGTGAGCTTGGCCAGCACAATGAAGAAATCTATTGCGGCGAGCTCCAAATGTCGCGAAGCGATCTCGATAGGTTGCGCGCCAGCGGAGTAATCTGAATTCTGTACCGCCCTCTTTACGCGATCAAGGCTGATCCAATCCGCTGTTCAATTACGGCGAGCAGACCTTGAACTGCCAAGATGTAGCCGTGCCAGCCCAATCCTCCTATGTAACCGACAATCACTGGGGAAAGAACTGACCTGCTGCGCCACTCCTCTCTCGCCTGAACGTTAGAGATCTGCACTTCAATGGCGGGAAGTCCAGTGCCAGCCAGTGCATCAGCGATGGCGTACGCGTACACGCCAAATGCACCCGGATTGATAATGATGCCATCCGCCCAACCTGTCGCTGCATGAATCGCGTTGATGATCTCGCCTTCGACATTCGATTGGAAGGCACGTAACTCGGCACGATTCTCCTTCGCGAGAACTACTAAGCGCTCGTTAATGCCGTTCAGCGTCATTGTGCCGTAGACACTTGGGTCGCGAGTGCCTAGCAAGTTCAGATTTGGTCCGTGAATGACTTGTATTTTGGGATTGAGATGTACTTTTGACATATGTTCTCCGGTTCGACAAATCGAACGTTCTTTTACTGCGCCAATAACTTTAGCAATTTTAAGAAGCTGACGGAACTTCCGTCCACTCATCTGAATGTCGTACGAATGATAATACAACTTCGCTAGAATAGCCGCTATGTCAAGAACAGTTGCAGAAGAAGAACGTCAACATGCCTGCGAGTTGTTGGAGAAAGCGCGCGACGCGATGCTTGCCATCGAGCATTATGACCAAGCCGGCGTCGATCGGCTCTGCCGCGCGATCGCTTGGGCTACATACAATGAGCCGACTGCGAAGCGGCTGGCCAACATGAGTGTCGATGAGAGCGGATTAGGCGACCGGGAGCCGCGCCGCCGAGCAAAGATCATGGGCGTGCTGCGCGATGCGTTACGCCAGAACAGTGTAGGCATTATCGAAGAGATTCCAGAAAAAGGGATCGTTAAATATGGCAAGCCGGCCGGAGTGATCGCTTCGCTCATCCCCGTGACTAGCGCATACGTGACTCCCGCAACGGTGGCGATATATGCCATCAAATGCAAGGATGTCGTGATCTTTTCGCCGCACCCGGCCAGCAAAAAAACGACTCGGGAAGTCGTGCGAATCATGCGGTGCGCTCTGAAGGCCGCCGGAGCTCCGGAGGACATTCTGCAATGCGTCGAAAAGCCAAGTATTCCGCTTGCACAAGAACTCATGTCCATCTGCGACCTCACCATTGCGACAGGCGGACCGGCCATGGTGAAAGCCGCATACAGTTCCGGCAAGCCGGCATACGGTGTCGGCGCCGGGAATGCCACGATGGTTATCGATGAGACCGCCAACATTGAAGAGGCGGCGAGAAATACTCGAATCAGTAAAACGAACGACAACGGATCCGGCTGCTCGGCCGACGGCAATCTGATCGTCGATTCCTCGATCTATGACGCGCTGCTGGACCGGCTTCAGATGGAAGGCGGATACCTCGTTAACGAGAACGAGAAACGGCTGCTCGCAAAGGCTTATTGGGACTCGAACGGACACCGCACTCCGGAGACGATTGCACGGCCGGCCTCCAGGGTTGCCGCACTTGCTGGATTCACGATCCCTCCAGACCACACTTTCCTGATTGTCGAGGAACAAAACATCGGGAAGGAGCACCTTTTTTCGCGAGAAAAACTGGGCACCGTGCTTGCGGTATTCAAGTACGCGAGTTGGGACATGGCGCTGGACATGGTTCGGCGGATTTTCGAAGTCGGCGGCCGCGGGCATTCGTGCGGAATCTACTCGTTTAGCGATCAGCATATCCACGAGCTTGCTCTCGTTGCTCCCGTCAGCCGCATAATGGTCCGCCAGATTCAGTCCGCATCTAACGCCGGAACATTCACGAATGGCATGCCGATGACGTCCAGCATGGGATGCGGTGTGTGGGGCGGCAATATTACGAACGAAAATATTTCGCTGAAGCACTACATGAACGTCACTTGGGTGAGCCGCCCGATTCCCGAAGACCGTCCGTCCGACGAAGAATTGTTAGGCGAGTTCTACAATAGCGAGATCTTTTGACGAATCGACAAGGCCTGGCCCTGGCAGGCTTAATCGTCCTCATTACTGTCGTCGCTTACTTCCCTTCAATCAGAGGCGGTTTTGTTTGGGACGACGGGATCGAAGTAGAGCCTGGTCGCCAAGAGTTCCGAACGCAACTGGAGGCAGTGAGAGGCCTGAAGTCTACCCGCTAGCGCTAACCTGACGTGTGAAGGCGGTCCGTTCGAGTTGGCGATCGGCTACGGTAGACCCATCTGATTAGCAATCGCTCTGAATCTGGGATCGCTCCGAAGCTTGTCGAAACGAGGATCGACATTGAGCCATATCAATTCAAGGCATCGTTCCTCTTTCGCTTTGAGCAGCCAGTCAAATCCGCGGTCCAAATCTCCCAACGCGAAGTGGATCATTGCCGGCTCGAATGGCGATATGTAGCCTTCTCGCGGCGCCGCCTCGATTTGACGCGAGATACGTGTTGCGTCAGCGTCGTTTCCGCACACTGCGTACAACCTGCCCAGGGCACCCCATAGGGACACGCTATCGGGGACCAACTGGATGCCACGCTGAAACGCTGCGGTCGCTTCGTCGGAATTTCCAACTTGCTCCTGTATTAAACCGAGCATCCAGTAGGCGGGGCCGAAGGAAGGATCCCGCTCAATTGTCCTGTCGCACTGCTCGATGGCCGCCTCGAATTCGCGCCGATAGAAAAGGACACGCGCTGTATCACACGCGATCATCGTGGATACAGGATCGAGTGAGTGCGACAGAAGCATCTCA